>JAITAZ010000393.1 GCA_031283825.1 Planctomycetaceae bacterium
TAATACGACGCTAACCGAAAACTCAAACGAGAAAAGGTTAACATGTGTTAAAATAGGCAAGGGGGGGGGGGGTGCGTAATGATATTTGCAGCTTTGGGTCTGATCGTTCCTCTAACGACTCTAAATTTTCTTTTGATTTACGCGGTTTCACGCTTGTTGAACTTCTGGTAGTAATAGCAATAATTGGCTTGTTGATTGCTATTCTTTTGCCCGCAATTCAAGCGGCTCAAGAAGCGGCGCGACGCGCTCAATGTTCAAACAACCTAAAACAAATCGGATTGGCGGTTCACAATTTCAGCGACTCGCAACAAGGTTTACCGCCGTTATCCGTTTTCGCCCACAAACCCGGATTTCACACTTTTTTATTTCCATACGTAGAGCAACAAGCTCTGTGGGAATTTTTGGCTGACCAAAGACGAGTTTTCGCACCGCATTTCACATTTTCAACCGTAAGCGGTAATCCTTACTATCCAACATTTCCAGATGTTACCGAAGGGTTCAATAATTTAACAGACGATCTAAAAGACGCATTCGGAGGTATAGCATGGACGAGATGTCCGTCTTCCGGCGTTGAGTCTTATTTAACTTATGGACCGACGTCTTCTTATATCGTTCCAATAATTTTTGGCACGACTGTAAATTGTAACGCATGGTATAGAGCATATTTTGCAGACGGTATAGACGACGCATTTGGTCCATTGCGTTCCGCAGCAGTTACTATGTACGGAACCGCTTCAGCAACAAATATCGGCAATCATAACAACGTTGAAACATGGACAGTACGCGACGAACTCGTTTCAAGATGGAGCGATGGCACGTCGAATCAAATTGTTTTAACAGAAAAGCATATTCCAGCGTGGGCAAAAACTCCTCTTGATAACAATGGTCGTTCTTGGAATGGAAGTTATCTTATGAGTTGGCAAGATTGGCGAGCCGGCGGAGGTTTTGCCAGATTAGTTGTCGATCAAGCTGATTTAATTGCACCTTCAACTGCTAATATCGCAAACGGTACGCAACTACCTGTAAACGGCACGGCAAGTTCGTTTATTGGAAGTTCTCATGCCAGCGTTGTGAATACATTGAAAGGCGACGGCAGCGTATCAGGAATAAATAAAACGATTAGTTCGACGTCGTTTTATCGGTTATGTCATGTAAGCGATGGTAATGTTGTAACAATTCCGTAAATGGATTTGAGTCAATTTTATTATCGTTAGTTTTCGATTATTTAACCTTTAACCTTTAACTTTTAACCTTAACAAAAAAATGAAAAAGTTTGCGTTTACATTAGTAGAATTGCTGGTAGTAATTGCGATCATTGGCGTTTTGATTGCGATACTTTTACCGGCGGTGCAAGCCGCACGTGAAGCGGCGCGGCGGTCGTCGTGTACGAACAATTTAAAACAGATCGGTTTGGCGATCCACAATTTTAACGATGGTCAAAAATACTTGCCGCCCAATGCGGTATTTGCGTTTAGACCGTCAATTTTTGCGTTGCTCTATCCATATCTTGAGCAACCGAGTTTGTACCAAAAATTAGAATCGGACGGCGTGTTCAACACAACTACATTGTGCGACAATGTCTGGTTTTTTAATTTATCCGCCGAATTTAAAGCAGGATTCGGTTCTGTCAGCGCGTATCGTTGTCCTTCGGGCAATGGTTCGCAAAAATTCAAAGTCGGACAAGCGAGTTCGACTTTTGCGCAAGGTCCGGTAACAGACTACGCCGTGTTAGTTGCTAAAGACGACGACGCTCAACTATCTTCATGGTATTACAGTTTGACTTCAGAATTTTATTATGAAGTCTTTATTGGCGGATTTAGAATTTCAAAAGTTCGAATGAGCGGCGGTGCTGCGGCAAATGATGCAGCACATGCTCCCAACGTTATAGGTTGGCGACCGCGCGATACGATGGGATATTGGTCTGATGGAATGTCGAATCAATTATGTTTTGCGGAAAAACATATTCCGAGTTGGGCGTTGACCGAATCCAATGTTAGTTCTGCGGCGATGTGTTTTGCGTGGAACGGCAGTTATCTTTACACAAACGGCGGCTATGAGACCTCCAATGTCGGACGTTACATTACGCCCAACGCAAATTTGATCGCGCAACAACCTAGCATCAGCGCGACTACAGATAGAAGCAGAGATTTAACGCAATATTCCGGCGGCGCGGCTTACGCGCTAGGAAGTTCGCATCCTGGAACGTTAAATTGTCTTCTCGGCGATGGAGCTGTAAGATCAATTCCGAAAACGACAACGCCGTCAATACTTCGAGCTTTGACGGCAGTCGGAGACGGCGTTCCTGTTTCGTTACCGTAATTCGGACAATGAAATTGAATTTACGTAACGTTAATTTGTCAACAAGTAATTCAAATTGCCGACGCTCAAAATTTCAAAAAATTTGACGTCGGTTTAACTATCGGAAACCGACTTTTACGCTCTTATGACGTCAAAATTTATTTTGCGAGTTATATAAAGCATAAACGACGGTAATAACCCAATCAAAAGTTTTACAATACTTGGCTGTACGATTTTATTTTGACAATAACAGACACGAATAAAAAAGATATTTTGATAAAAAAAATTTACAAAATTTTATTGAAATAATGTTGCTTTGATATTTTTTAAACTGTTCGCACTTGAATTTTTGGTTATCGTTGCCTGTTTACCTTCGGAAAGCAGGCAGGCTTTTACGCCTTCGCGTTGCCGAAATTCATAGTACGAGTTGTATATTCATGTTATTTTAAGCTGAATGTCAAAATAAAATCGCCAGCTGAATGTTTACAAAATTATTTTTATGAGAAGAAATTTTTTATATTTGTTGTTTGCAATAGCGGTATTAACCGGTTGCAGTAAGAATGTTCCGCTTTCGGGACATGTAACTTTTTCCGACAATGGCGAATCGTTGACTGTTGGTACGGTAGTTTTTGTCAATGGCGTTAATCAATCGCGTGGCGAGATACAAGCGGATGGAACTTACATTTTAGGTTTCGAGAATGAAAAAAATGGTTTACCATCGGCGACATACAACGTTTACATCGACAACGCTAATCGATATGAAGGCGGAGAGCTAGACGAAAAAGGGATTCCCAAAGGCGAGCAAAAGATTATACCGTTAATCCACGAAAAATTTACCAAAGCCGAAACGTCTGGTTTAAGGGTCGAGGTAAATAATTCGCTCAAAAAATACGACATAAAAGTTGAAAGACCATCGCGATAATTTTTTGATTGCACTTGACCAATAATGAACAAAAAACCAGCCGTTATTTTTGGTATTAAAATTTAATGATTGGCGGTTTGTTCTTTGGGCAATTTTATAAGGAAGACAAAATGTTGATTTTGTGTAACCGTTCACGGATTTTAAATTTTGAATTATACATTAATGGTCGAGTGCAAGCGAAACAAGCCCGGTTGATGACAAACATGGGAGTCAATTTTATATTATATTTTTTGTAATATATCAGTGGAATATTTGTTTTTGTAATTATTATCAAGGCGATGAAAGACGAACTTTATTTTTACCTTATTAAAAAACAAACACTGATAATACGGGGAATTTTAAACGCGGATA
>JAITAZ010000426.1 GCA_031283825.1 Planctomycetaceae bacterium
AAAACAAAAAAATTGTAACTGTGGACAACAAAAAAAATCAAAAATATCACCTTAACTGAATTATTTACTATCTGTTACAACAAAAATCCCCGCCCAAAACATGTGGAACATCCGCTACAAGAGGACAAAGTTTTTTTTCTCGTTTAACTTTACCGTATGCTAAAGCATACGGTTAATAAAGTGTCGTCCCTAGCGGGACTGAAGAATCTACGACTCAACGAAAATACAATGTTGTTAAAATTATTCCACTGATATATTACCAATTTTTTATTCTTCTTCTCCGCCCATGCGGTATTTTATATCATAGTTGATGATAAAATCCAACTCCTCATCCGTAAAACCGTAATGCTTCGCTAATACGCGGTCGATCTTGTCAATGATCGGTTTTGATTTTTTATGATAATATTCGTATTCTGTCTGTACCGTGCCAACATACTGTTTCTTTTCTTCTAAATCATTTTCTAAATCGATTGCCAACTTTGACAAATTTTGATCAACAATTTGACTTAAATTAAACTTGAATGTAGATAATTCTCGATTGGTTATATGCCAACAATCACTGTTTACCTCCCAAAAATAAAAAAATAAACTTGAGTTCATAATCGCAACAAAAGAATCTCTCTGCACTTTATCCGAAAAGAAAAAAGATTTATACTCATTCGAATCTTTAGAATCAATAAAACTCTTTCCCCAAAACATCATTCGCATATTAAGTACAGCCTTATATTGCGAATCTGTTTTTAAAAAAAATACCGACAATGGAGAATGCTCGCACATCTTAGAAATGATTTTCAACTCAATATCACTTCCAATTTTTTGCCAATTGCCAACAGAATTTTTATCGCTTCCAATATTCTGCTGATAGATAAAATTATTCATCAACGAATCTCTTTCATTATTATTTTTGCCAGAATACCAATGAATAAAATTAGTACTGCACATTATACGATCACGACTGTTTACATTTTTTTGTGCAATAAAAATACTTAATTTCTGATGGACGCCTGAAAATAATGTACCCGGTCTGTCAGCAAAATTAGCAATAAATAATTTCGAATAATTTTTATCAATATGATTACGCAACAATTTTAGTCTCGGCGTGGACGGTAATGAAATCGGAACAATAAATCCTTTATTTCCGTTTTCTTTAGACAAGTAATAACTTCTTTCCAAAACGAAAGCATACAGATTCCCACAACTTTCCGTTTCGTAATTTTTGATCGTGTACGATTTTTTAACATTGCTGTATTCGACATACGGCGGATTTCCTATCACGACATCGAATCCTCCGCTTTTTAATATTCCGTAAAATTCTACAATCCAATGGAACGGTTGATGAGACATTCTCCAAGCTAAAAATTCTTCCTGTTTTTCTGGATCAATTTTATATTCGTTTGCTAAATAATGGTCGAGTTGATCTCGTAACTTATGTAAATTGTTTCGTAAATCTTGTTTCAAATGTGGAATGAAATCGGTTTTGTCATTCGTCTGTTGTTGCCGAAATTTTTGGAATAAACCGTCAATATTGTTTGCGCTGTGTTCGATTTTTTTCAAATCGTCGTCAAAAGTTAATTTGTTCTTTTGCGTATCCTGAATCTGTTTCAAAGACACATAACCAATAAGCGTATTGCCGCTTCGAATATTAAAATCAATATCCGGCAACGGTTCAATTTTGTCTGCCGTTTCCACTTCCGCCGCCAGTTTCAAAAATAAACGTAACTTACAAATCTCTACCGCTTCGTCCATAATGTCCACACCGTAAAGATTGTTCAAAATGATATTCTTGTAAATGAAATAACGGCGATTCGGATGCGTTTGCATTTTTCGTTTTACGTCGGCATATTGTCTTGGCGGATTGATCATATTTTCCAACCGATTTAAACACGCGTCATAAAGCGGCTCAAGAATATTCATCGCCGCAAAAAGAAACGCACCACTGCCGCACGTCGGATCAAGAATCGTTACAGAATCCAACGCCGAATAAAATTGCCAAAGCCAGTTAGAATCGTCCGCGTTGACAATCATGTCTTGCGCTAACTGACGAATATCAAGATTAAACGTTATCAAATCATTGACCGTTTTGATTTGTCCCGATTTAATTTTGTCGCGAATATCCAGACAACGCGTCCGCCGCGCAACATGTTCTCGCCACGTTTCAGTCGGCAACGCAAATTCGGGACTCGCCGATTTATTCCAATCAGTTCGTTTTGAAACATCGTTAATACCAACTTCGATCTCTGGCGGTAACGAAATAATTTCAAATTTTTCTTTGTCAGTTTTTTTTATGAAAATACCCGTTTTCATGGCGTCATAAATGTAACGTTCAGGATTGTCTTGCAACAATTGCCAAACCGGATGATTTTCATCAACTCCCGATTTATCGAACAAAAAAGGAATAATTGTATTTTTTGAAATGTATTCGGTGATGTCTTCTTTTGTGTAATAAGCGCCTTTCTCCTTTTGATTGATATATTTTTCAAAAATGTAACCGACGACATCAGGATTGATTTCTTTACCTGTTGCATGATGACGCGTATCAAGATGCCATTCAAATTCGTCGAAAAATTGAAACAGATTTTCAAATGCCTCGTCGCAAATATCAATATTTTCGTTGCGCGATTCTATCTCATGAACTTCAAAAAAACCGCCGCTTAAGTAGGGAATTTTACCAATCAATTTTTCAATCTCTGAATTCCGTTCCCGTTTGCCCAAACCATCGTGAAATAGTTTAAGCAAAAAATATCGATAAAACGTTTGAGAAAATTGATCTTTTCCTTTCAGATTTTGTACTTTTTTTAACTGGTTTTTTAGATAGTGAAAATCATTGTCAAGGAATCCTTTTTTCTGAATAAAATAAATAAACATCAACCGATTCAACATCAACGATGTGTACCATTCAAGATTCGTAATTTCTTTAATTCCTTTGATAAAACTCTTAAATTTTTCGTGTTCGACTTTAAAACGGTCATAAAACTTTTTCGTAACTTTTTCATTGTTGACTTGAAAATTTTCGAGCAACCGGTTTTTAACGTCGATAATCGTAATATTATCTTCCTCATCCAATTCAAAGAAAACATTGGCAAACCGTTGATAAAGAAGCTCAATTTTTTGCTTGACAGACCATCTGGTTGTTGTAACTGTAATCGGTTTAGACGGCTGACGGACAACAAGTTGCCAAAGTTGTTCGGTTTTTTTTTCGTCAACAAAAATCAGAAGATGTTCCTGAAAAAATTTCGTGATTTTTTGATCAATTTTGATCCTTTGAGAATATTCAGGAATACTGCCGTTAGGAAGCGGTAAACAAACAAGTATTTTGAAACCGCTCTTTTCCGCAACAGCCTCAATATTAAACGTAATATTATCGATAACAACAGGATGTTTCGTTTGGTCGTTGTTCCAACCCATCTCATTAAATAGAGTACGGAATTCAAATTTTTTAAGATAATCGGCAAATTCTGTTATTTTTAATTTCATAATACTTGGCGTAAATAAAAGTTATCGTTTGTGTAATAATTTTCGTACTGCAAAAGATAATACATAAAAATCTCCCGCACACAATCGGAAGTGAATTGTCAAAATTGTTGGGTGAATTTTTTTGTGAATGTTGGTGAATTGTTGTCCGCCGTGCCGCATTGGGATGTCAGTGCGTTTGTTGCTAGTAAAATAGCCACAAAACGCTTTGTGGCTATTGAAATGGCAATTCAGTAGCCACAAAATATGTTGTTTGTGTCAAAATAAGTAAAATAGTCAATCTATATCGGTGTTTTCGGTGATATTTAGGAGTTCTTTAAAAATTAGAGTCGCCGGATTTCTACCGCGTCGTGGTTCGCTTTCCTGAACAATTCCAGCTTTTTTTAACTGAAAAAGTAATTTGTTTGCCGTTTTTTTTACAATACCGCTTCCTTCTAAAAAATTATTGCCCTGAAACATTGGATAGGAAAACAGAAAATCCAGTACGTTGATTGTATATTGCGAATGTGTTACATTTTGAATTTTATTTTTCATATTTTCATATAACGATAATATATTTTTAACTATAACACTGTTTGTTTTCGCTTGTTGAATAACCGCACGTAAAAAAAATTCAATCCAAGTATCCCAATCATCATACAAAGAAATCTGCTGTAACGCATGATAATAATCGCTTCGATTTTTTTCGAGAAAACCGCTAATGTAAAAAGCGGGTCTCGAAAGTTTCTTTTTTTGATAAAGAAATAATGGAATTAAAAGCCGTCCAACACGTCCATTGCCATCGTTAAAAGGATGAAGTAACTCGAATTGCGCATGAACGAGAGAACATTGCAATAAAATCTCGATGTCGTTTCCAGTAACATAACGTTCCCAAGATTCAAGATCACTTTGAAGCCGGATAGGATCAGGCGGTACAAAAGCAGCCTCCTCAATTGTTGCGCCGGGACGACCTATATAATTCTGTTTGTTGCGGAACATTCCGGGAAATTTTTCTGCTCCGCGTGTTCCGTCCATTAACATCTGATGCATTTCACGAACCAGACCGAGCGATAATAGACGTTTGGAGAGTTGTTGACCTGCAAACGTCATTGTGTTTCGATAATTAATCACTTCTTGAACATCGTTTTGTTGTTCGATTGCTTTTTTGTTACCGGCGTCATATTTTAAAACATCGGTAATCGTGGCTTGTGTACCTTCAATCCGTGAAGAAAGTAACGCTTCCTCATTTATAAGCGGAGAAAGCAATAATTCCGGTTGAAGCAACCCCTGTAAAAGTCCATCAAAACGCGCTAGTTCCGCGTTTGATTCTCCCACAGCCTTAAAATGCCGGCGAAAATCAATAGTTGAAAGCGGAAGTTCTTTGGGAATATAAGGTTTCATGTCATTATCTATCAGTAAAAGTAAAAATCGCCACAAGCGGCTGGTTTATTTTTGTGAAAATACGAAATAACCAAACAGACGAAATCTTGTTTTCATCTGTTTTAATGACACAAAATTAACATAATTTACAAATTATAAAATTAAGTTAATTATACAATTTTTGTTAACTTATTATATTTTAACATTCGGTTTACATAAGATTCATTTATTGAGTTGGAAGATTCACGATTCCCATTGAACAAATTACTTGCGGTTCTGTATTTTGATCTTCTTCATCTTTGATGACGAGTTCATTGGCGTTATACAATAACGTTACCAAATCGGCTAAATATTCATCGGAAATTCCTAGTTTGAATTGTCTGAAAAGAGATTCCTTTGCGGATTCTCGTAACCGATAACGGAAAATATCGTCAACAGCTTTTTTAAGAATTTCAGTAACGAGTAACGGTTTGTCTTTGTTTTCGTTGCAATATCGTTCAAGCCGTGAATAGACGCG
>JAITAZ010000504.1 GCA_031283825.1 Planctomycetaceae bacterium
CCAATAATTAAAATCAATTCAGATTTACCGTCGGCTAACGCCGACGCGACCTTTCGGCGAAAGGTCGCCTACCAGATCTATTACCGCCTATCTGAACAATTATCGCCTACTGACGGACAACTACTGCGTAACATGAGGTTGTAATATTCTATTGAAAAATTACAAAATTTCCTCTTGACTTAAAATCTTAAAATTTGTACTATCCCGTTCAAGATATTTTTTTGCTTGTTTTAATATTATTTCAAGTGAAATTTATTTATTGTTTATTGGGGATGGGTCGTTTATCTTGATGATGATAATACGGCTCGCGTTATGCCATTTATAATGCGGGTTGTTAGAAAACTAATTTGTTTAAGGCGGATTTTTATGAGATTTACGCATTTCAGGTATTTTGTATTTTTTGTATTGATATTGAATTTTTGTTTTTTTATCGGATGTTCGCCTTGGCAGAAAACGCCTAAAAAAGATCCTACGGCATTACCGGAATCGGTTCAACGTAGTATTGAGCAAGGTCGCGTGTTGCGGATTAGCGATTATGCGTTGGTAAGCGGATTGAATGACGTCGAGGTTAGTGGGGTTGGTCTTATTCAGAATCTTGCGGGTACGGGATTCGACGACGTTAATTCTATTGAGCGGGCGTTGATGTTCGAGGAAATGAAAAAAATCGGCGTGAGTGATATTAACGAGCTTCTTGCGGATCCATCGACTGCAGTTGTCAATATTAAGGGTCGGATGCGAGCGGGGATAAGGGAGAATGAGTTATTTGACATTCAAGTTTCGGTTCCGGCTGAGAGCGGAGTTAGAAGTTTGCGAAATGGTTATTTGGTTGCGGCAACATTGCAAGATATGCGGGCGATTGAAGGGAGCGTTGTCAAGGGCGAGACGTTAGCTGTGGCTGAAGGTCCTATTATGGTTTCTGATCCTCTTGCGACGGAGTTGAATAATTCGAGCGGTTTGAAGCAGGGCGTAATTTTGAGCGGTGCGCGTTCTAAAAAGACGAGATATTTATTTATCACGATGAAATCGGAGTATGAATCGGCGGTGATGACGAAGCGTATTGCCAATGTAATTAATAATAGATTTTATATTTCGTCTGGCACGAAGAAGGGGATGGCGACGGCAAAGGACAACGTAATTATTGTTCTTGATGTTCCTCCGATTTATCGTAATGACGTTCATAGATATGCGAGAGTGATTGAATCGTTGGCGTATCATGAGACGTTATCTCAGCAGCAGCGTAGGATTGAGCGTTTGAAATCGGAGTTGGTTATTCCGTCGAAGTGTCAGAGTGCGGCGTTTCAGCTTGAGGCGATTGGCGGAAAGGTTGCGATTGACGCGTTAAAGTCGGCGAAATCAACAGGTGATGAGGAGATAATATTTCATGTAGCGACGTCGTTGGCGTATCTTGGGGATGGTTCGGGGGTAACGTCGTTGACACGTATTGCGAAGGAGAATCCGGCGTTTCGGATTTATGCGCTTAATGCGTTGAGTTTGTTGCGGAATGATATTGATGCGGAGTTGGCGTTGCATGAATTATTGCAATCTCCCAGCGCTGAAACGAGGTATGGAGCGTTTAGGGCTTTGTGGCAACGGAATCCGTCAGACAGGGCGATTCGAGGAGAATCGCTTAGCGGACAATTTTCGTATCATGGTATTCCTGCGCCAGTTGTATCTACAAACAAGATTGATGATAAGCCTAATGGCGGCGGAGATGGAATTGCTGAAAATAAGAATTTTGCTACTGTTGGTTGGGTAAGCGAGGTTGAGAGGACGCCTAGTTTTTCGTCTCCTCCGATGGTTCATTTAACGCGGACGAAGCGACCGGAGATTGTGTTATTTGGCAATGATATTCATTTAATTCGTCCATTTTTGTTGGAGGCAGGACCGACAATTATTATAAACGGCAGTAAGGATTCGGGCGAGGTTGTAATTAAAAAATTTGCTATAAAATCGGATCAATTGGATGAGAGTAGGACGGTTCATTCGAGTAATTTGGATGAGATAATAAGGGCGGTAGTTGATGTTGGCGGGACGTATCCTGATATTGTTCAGATGTTATGTTTAGCGGATCAGAAGAAACGATTATCGTGTCAATTGAAAATAGACAGTTTACCGGAAGCGAATAGATTTTATCAGCGTAAGGTGGAGGGAGTTCAATCTAATAATCCGATTAAGCGGCAGGTTACGTTTAGAGAGCGTTTTAATATAAAAAACTGGTTTGCCCCTAATCCGGGTAATAAATCATCTGACTATGACGGCTACAAAAACGAATCAGACCGCCGATAAAGAATACAAAAAATCTTGTAACGTTAAAAAACCATATTATTTTTTTGGGTAACCGTTCACGTTCAAAAGAAAAAATCCGTTGCCCCTTCGGGGCGCAGGAAATTTTTTTATTGTGCGTGAACGGTTACAAAAAATAGAACTCGCAGCAAGTGCGTAACATGAGTTAATTATTGTCGAATCCATTTTTTCGTTGCCTTTGGCAACACGACCTTTCGGCGAAAGGTCGCCTACCTGAGTCGGCGGTTGCCTACCTACTGTCGCCTACCTGATCTGGGGTAGCAAGTGCGTAACATGAGTTTATAGATTCCCGCCAACAGCAACTAAACAGTTCCCATTTATTCTCAATAGTATGTTGTGTTTCCGTAATAGAGATTATGGTATCCGCCGTAATTGGCTGTGTTTATTGTCGATGGTTGAGCGCCGAAATAACCGTATGGATACGCATTCGACGCTGGCATTCTTGCTGTTGAATCAGGATAAAACGGCGTTGACCAAAGTTGCATCATTTGATTAAACGGATCATTCTGCTCTGTTCGTTGACGTCTTGCCGCTCGCCGTTCTGCAATTCGTTCAAAGAATGTAAGTCGGCGTTGTGGTTTGTTGTTTTCTTTCATCAAAACCATTAGCATTAAAATGTCTGACATTGTCAAACCGTTACCTCCTTGATTTGCTTGTTGTTGCGGAATATTCGGCTGCAATCCAACCGGTAAGTAATTCGCCGGAAAATATGGTTGACCATAAGGCGGCATGAATTGTTGATTACCAAATTGAGCCGCCGGATAAATCGGCGCCGCATACGGATTAAAACCGTATGGTAAACCATTCGATCCGTAAGGTTGAACCGCCGCCGAAATCGGATAATTCGCATAATACGGATTCGGCAAAACGCTAACTTGAGGATTCAATTGATTCATTGAAAGTCCAACAGATTGCTCGCCCGAAATTCCAACGCCCGCGTCTCCAACATTTGCGTTATTAACTCCCGTCGCAAGATTACCGCTTTGAAGTGCGTACATTGCGTAAGGATTCGCATATACTCCAGATGTTTGAGTCGGGTCTTGAATCGCGTTTGTTCCGTTTGATGCGGCGTTGTTTGCAATTCCGTTGATCGGCAAAGGAGTTTGTAATTCAGACGATTCGTCGGCGTTATTTTTATTTTCAGTATCTACAGAATCTTGCGTCTGTGAATTTGCGTTATTTTGTGCAACGATCAATTTTTGTTGCGCTAATTGCTGTTGAATTAATTTTTGTTGCGCTAATTGATATTGTATGAATTGTTGTTGCGCTAATTGTTGTTGCTGTTGAATGAATTGGAATTGAGCGGGCGAAAATTGTTGACCCATATTTCCGTAAGCTACATTCATAAAGTTGCCGTTGAAATTACCGCCTCCAATTCCTGCGCCGTTTCCGAAAGTCCCGTAATCTGGCATTTGCGGCGTTGCTTGTCTGTATCCTATGATTGTCATTCCGTAAGGAGTCATTGCCGTAACTGGCAGTAATTGCGGTTGTTGCAAATATGGATTCGGATTCGGATATATTAACGCTTGAGTTTGCGGATTGATTGTTGGCATGGGTGAAGTTGCGGGCGGGATTGGCAATTGCGATTGCGGCGCGGTTTGCGGAATGATTCCCGGAAATTGATTCGGATTCGGCGGCAGCAAAATATATCGTCTGCTGTGATCGAAACGACATCGTAATAAACCGCAATTGTGATGATTAGGCGGAGTACTTAAAAGGAGCATTCCGTTGGGAAGAACTTGAACGTTTGGTTCGTTATTGACTGAGTAATTCGGCGGTAATTGCGATGGATAAGGAAACGGATATGAACCGGCTTGAGGTTGAGGTTGCGGTTGACCAATGCCGACGGGCGAAGGTTGAAAACCAACATTGACGCCGCCGTGATTATTAAATTGTGAAATGTAACCGTTACCGTTTCCGAATCCGGTTGGGACTGCGGCGGCTTTGAATATCGGCGAACTAAATGACCATGCAACCGGAGGTTTCGGCGTGCTGTTGCAAAATATTCCGGTTTGCGTAACGTTGTCGTCGAGTGCAAAACGCGGCGTTGCAGGAATTATTTCTTCCATCGCGGACGCTTGGAGAATTGCCATTGATCTATTGAACATTTCGTCTGTAATTGATGAATCATAAATTTTGTCGGACGTTGTTTGATGTTTTTTATTTGAATTTGTTTTGGACAAAATCAGATTAGTCGATTTTTCCGACGAGTTAATATTTTGTTCTGAATTGTCGGGGTTTGATTGTTGTTTATTTTTATCTAGTTCGAATTGTGTTTCGACGGATTGTTTTTCGTTACGTTTAATGGAATTGTTTTTTTGATTATCATTTTTATTGTTGTCTTTGTTGTCGTCTTTATTGTCGTCTTTATTTGAGTTTTTTGTTGGCAGCGGCATTGGTAGTATTTTGGGCGTAACGGGATAGATCGCTTGATTTATTTGTCTCATTTCGGTATTTACGGGCAAGTTGTATGAGGGAAACGCGGTATAGGTTGCGACAAATGGCGATGTAGTTCCTCCGCCGACGGATTTGTTTCCGTCTTTGGGCGAAGCGAGATTGTATTGTATTGTTTCGGGCAAAACGACGTGCGGCACGAGTTCATAATACGTTTCAGGCTTTATTCCTTGCGTGTAGCAAGAGGAGCAATTGACGCGATTATGATCTTTGCAACGTGCAATTTGCGATTTGTTAGTTTGTAATGTCGCGGCTTGCGTTTGTTGTGATTGGCTATAAAAAAGCCCAAAGCATAACGCAAAAATTCCAATCAGACTGATTATTTGTCTGTAAGACATTCCTTGTAAATTCCTTTTCATAATAATTTCTCCGTATTATATTTCGCACTCTGCAAAATTAACTTTCCGAGAGGTTTTAAACTGTTCGCACTTTAATTTTCGCTTAGAGCCGCCAAAATTCTAGGACGAACCGTATATTGCAATTGAAATTTTGGTAATTTATTTTTATTCTGTTGTAACGCGATTAAATGTTGTTGTGTTTTGTGTTGTCGAATTAAAAACAGCTCGTGCTTTTTGATATTGGGCGATTAAAATCGTTTAGCAAGGTCTGATTTTAGACGAGTAGCGGACGATTTCTAATCGAAACTTCGGCGAGAGCAGTTTAAAAAAATAACATTTGTTATAGAACATCGTCAATTGCGTTATTTGCTATTTGACAAACAAAACGAATTTGACGGTTTTTTTATAGACGAAGTGTCGGTGGTATCGGCTAAACAGATTTAAGCAATAATACCAATTGTAACGATTAGATAAATTATTCCAGTTATTCAAAATAAAAGGTCAAAATTTGACGACTATATTTTGAACGTGAACAAATAGTTGGTTTTTTGGGATAGAAAATAATGACAGATTAAAAATTTGTAATATATCAGTGGAATAATTTTAACAGCATTGTATTTTCTTTGAGTTGTAGATTTTTCAGTCCCGCTAGGGACGACACTTTATTAACCGTATGCTTTAGCATACGGTTAATAATGTACTGTCCTTGCAG
>JAITAZ010000521.1 GCA_031283825.1 Planctomycetaceae bacterium
AGTAAATTTTCTGGTGAAATCTGGCGTATTAGTTATTTGTTTATTAGCATTGAGCGACGACGGCGCGGCTTGGTATGACGAACAAAACGCGTCTCAATTTGCGGCGTTAGGAGTCCCAATTTTCGCGTGTACTCCCGACAAATTCCCAGACCTCATGTCCGCCGCAATATCAAAAAAAAACATTACAACATGGGCAAGTCAAAACGATATTCTAGCAAAATAATAGCAGAAATCTTAAACACAGATCAATTGATCATGTAGGCGACCATAGGTAGGCAACCTTTCGCCGAAAAGTCGCGTTGACGAAGGCAACGATAAAACGGATTCGACAATATGGAATCTCTAAAAATTAATTTTAAACCACAGAATTGACTGTTTCAATACCGGCAAAAGGCAATAAGAATCTAAATATGTAACCGTTCACAGAATTTTTTATTTTTTATCGCAAAATTAAAACGCGAATAGTTACAAATTAACAAATGTAGAGACGCAATGCCTTGCGTCTCATTGTTCGATCAAAAGATTATCGATAGAGACGCAAAGCATTGCGTCTCTACATTGCGTTTAGCAATTTAAAAATCCGTGAACGGTTACATTATTTTTTGGGGGAGGACTTTGGGGACAAAGGGGACATTGGGGACGATGGAGACGCGCTAATCTAAAAACCATGATTAACGACTCAACAGCGATTTCTTTTGAGTCGTTAATCTCCGATTTTAAACACTGAAGTCCCATTTGTTCCTGTTCAAAGTCTAGTTACAAATTTTTTACAAACCGCCGAAATTTCTTTTTCGTTTTTTGAAATCTTCGATTGCGTTGTCTAGTAATTTTGAGTTGAAGTCTGGCCAACAGGTTTCGGTTATCCAGATTTCGGCGTAACTTAATTGCCAGAGTAAATAATTGCTTAATCTTAACTCTCCGGCGGTTCGAATTAGTAAATCTGGGTCTGTCATGTTGCTAGTGTAGAGATGTTTCGAAATACAATCTTCGTCGATTTTATTCTCGTCTATTTTTTCTCTTACGATTGCTTTTACTGCGTCTGTAATTTCTGCTCTCGATCCGTAGTTTATAGCAAGACAAAGTTTTAGCCCTTGATTAGATCGGGTAATATCAGTGCATTCTTGGATTTTTGAAATTATATCGTCCGAGATTCCATCGCGGCGACCAATAACAGAAAACTGAATATTATTTTTTATCAAAGTAGATTGCTCCTCTGTCAGATAACGATTCAGCATCTCCATTAAAAAATCAAGCTCTCGTTCAGGACGTTTCCAATTTTCGCTCGACAAGCAATAAAGCGTGAGCTGCTCGACGCCAATTCGCGCGCAATGTTCTGTAATTTCACGGGCGCGAGTTGCGCCTACGCGATGTCCTTCATATCGCGGCAATCCTTGTCGAATCGCCCATCGTCCGTTGCCGTCCATTATTATTGCAATGTGCATAATTTTTGTAACAAAAAATATTGGTAATTTTTCAAAGGAATTTTTGTTATATTCGCGTAAACCGCCGCATAGTAAATCACGGTAGATTGTCGATAGTCTATTTTCAAATATAATATCCGCTTTGTCAACATATTAAACTGGTCGCGTTAAAATTTGTTAAATAATTTATTGTAACGAAAATTATTTCTAATCGAATTAAAAATGAAATATTAAAAAAATCTAAAATTAAAAAATGAAAATACTTGTCAACGAATATCAGTTGCAGCGTCAGATTTACGACGGTTTAGGGGGAGGCGAATGGTTGGCTCAGGAATTATCGGGACGACGGAAAGTTTTGATTCGATTGATGCCGAAACAAATTCGCAACGACGCCGCGTCAATAGAACGAATACAATCTCAATTTAACAAATTGAAACCCGTAATCGACGAACTCAATATTAGAAATTTAGTTTTTCCAGATCGCTTTTTCAATAACGTTGACTCTGAACCGTTTTTGTTGTCCCAGTTTGTCGAAGGAGAACCGGTTGGAATTTACGCGGAAAAATGGAGAAAAGCCGAAGGTCGTTTTCCTTTAGATTTAATCCCAAAAATCTTTGAACCTGTTGCAGAAATTCTCGACGCATTACAACAAAAAGATTTTATTCATCGTTTCTTGACGCCAGATTCAATAATTATCAACCGAACCGACGGCGTAAAATTAATAGACTTCGAATTGACCGGTATCATACGCGAACAAGTAATTAAACTCGATCCAAGATCGCTAGTCGGCGAAATTTCAAAAGTCAGATACATTGCGCCGGAAATACTTCGCGGTCAACCTGCTACGCAATTGTCAGATCAATATTCTTTGGCAATGATTATCTACGAAATTCTCGCAGGAAAAGCATTATTCGACGCAGAAAAAATAAGCGTCTTACTGAAACAAATCACCGATTTAATTCCGCCAAATATTTCAAATTGTCCGCTCGAAACAAGTCAAATATTAAAAAAAGCCTTGAGCAAAAAAACATCGTCGCGATTTCAAACAACAAGACAATTTATCGACGAACTTGTTCAATCATGCTATACAGAAAACAACGAAACAACAAATAACGCCGCCTACAAATTACAAGGAAATAACGAATCCGACAACATGACGCTAACTAATCAGTCAGAACAAAATAATTTAGAATCGACGACAATTCTGTTGCCAAAAATCTTGAGCGAATTTGAATCGGCGGCAACGTTCAAGGAAGTCAAAGAAGCAATGAATGCACTGCGTAAAAATAAAATTGAATCTAGCGTAATAAAACGAATTTTATGGGAACGCCGATCCCAAAAATTTTTCTTTTTCTGTTATTCTGTAATTTTTGTAGGTTGTATTATCGTTACAATAATCTTCCGCGAACAACTAACAATAATGATAAAAGATTTGATGAATTGGTAATATAGCTGTAGGGAACTTCTAAAAACTCGTTTTTTTATTAACCACAGAGAACACAGAGTTCACAGAGAGAATATTTTTTAAACATTATTTTTTGATTTAAATCCTTAATTTTTACTTTAATAAATTGTAACCGTTCACGGATTTTTAAATTGCTAAACCCAATGTAGAGACGCAAGGCATTGCGTCTCTATCGGTGATCTTTTGATCGAACAATGAGACGCAAGGCATTGCGTCTCTACATTGGGTTCACGTTTTAATTTTTCGATAAAAAAATAAAAAATTTCGTGAACGGTTACAAATTATCTTTGGCTTTAAAAACCATATTATTTTTTTGGGTAACCGTTCACGCTCAATAGAAAACAACAGCCTTTTTAAAAGAGAGAGATTTTTTTTCAGTTTTATTTCCCCGAGTCATTAACTTCAGATTTCAAACAAGAATGTCCCCAGCGTCCCCC
>JAITAZ010000560.1 GCA_031283825.1 Planctomycetaceae bacterium
AGAGCGTTTTCAACGTAGATGTTTGGAAAGACGCAATTGCTGCGGTGATAAATTATTACAAAGAGTTATTTTTCAGCGGTGGCAAAGCAACATGGCAGATGAGAGACCGTTTTCTTTTCGGGTTATTTTTCGCGTTGGTTGCAATTTTCTTATTGCTTGTAGGATTATTTATCGGACGAGCGTATAGATTGTTAATTGGTCGAAGGTCTGGAGCGATTCGGAATGGAACAACTGTAGAATTTTACCTAAAAATGGAATATCTGCTCGCAAAATATAATCGACCAAGATTCCCGTACGAAACGCCGCTGGAGTCCATTCGGTCGATTAGTCCGTTTGAGTTGACGTCGCCGGTTTTGCTCGCATATTACAACGTAAGATACGGCGGAGCAAATTTATCAACCGAAGAATTACGAACAATAAAAATTTCTTTAGACAATTTAGAATACGAATTAGAAAAAAGAAAACAATTGTCAAGACAATTCGCGTAAAATTAAAATTCGGAATTATGTAATTTCATGCGAATAATTCTGCGTTTTCCGCGTTTAATTTTAATAAAGAATAAAAAATTTAATCGCAGAAAAATCCAGAAGAATTATCGTTACAAATATTCATTATTCCGAATTCCGAATTCAAAAAATCCATGAGTAAAAAATTTCAAATTATTGTATTGTTGTTCGCGTTAATATTCCCGACGATATTGACGTATATTTATTTTGAGCTGTTATCCGGCGGTTCGGGCGAAATTCAACGATTAGTTTATGGCGTTGGCAAGGTATTTCAATTTTTGATACCGTTGCTTTGGGTCTTTGGGATTGAACGCCGAAAGGTTAGCGGAATTGTTTCGACGGAAAAAGATCGCAAGTTGAGGATGTATTATTTTTTTGAAGGAATAGGATTTGGCGTAGTTGTATTTTGTGCGATGCTTTTATTGTATTATTTTTATTTTGGAGTCGCGGGCGGCGAGTTGTCGGAGAGTTCTCGTGCAAAAGAAATAATTGTTAAGAAAATGGAGGGATTCGGCGTAGTCGATTGGAGATTATTTTTCTTATTAGGAATTTTTTATTCGGTGATTCATAGCGGATTGGAGGAATATTATTGGCGATGGTTTTTATTTGGTCGATTGAGAGAAATTTGTGGCGTGTGGTTATCGGTGATAATTTCTGGTTTAGGATTTTCGGCTCATCATATTATTTTGTTGCAAGTATTTTTTGGTTTTGATTCGGTTCTTTGTCCTTTGGGTTCGATTGCGGTAGCGATTGGCGGAATGTATTGGGCATGGTTGTATCAAAGAAGCGGCAATCTATATGGAGCATGGCTAGGACATGGAATAATAGACGCGGCAATTTTCCTAATCGGCTACATCATTTGCTTCGCATAAGTAGATAATTAAATTAGATAGAATCTCTAAAATTAATTTTAAACCACAGAGAAAATTTGTAACCATTCACGGTTTTAAAATTCGGAATTCGGAGTTATTAAAATATTGGAGATATGTTATGAAATTAAGTCAACGTTTAATAATTTACTATTTTTTATTTATTTCTACGTTGTTTATTATGTTACGCGGTATTTCGGCGGAGGAGTCTGAAGAATCTTTGTTGCGGGAGTTTCTCAATGCAAGGAAAGAACGCGGAGTCGAAACCGATAAAAAGTTGAAAGATAACTTTAAAGAACTTTGGGGCGAAAAGGAATATGTTTATAACACCGGATATATTTTTCTTGAACGCGCAGTTGGTTTATTTCCGCCGCCTGCAAGAAAAATGGATAAATTCGGAGATTATCGGTTTGCGGCAGACCTTCAACTTTTTTGTCAGGTCAGAAATGAGACTTACCTGAAAGAAAAATATCGTCCCAGTAATGATATTGTTCCGTTACGATTTATTTTGTCGCAGAATATATTCTTACACGATATACTTTATTGGGAATGGAAATCGGAATCGGATGGTATTCAACTTCGTAAACTTGAAACGGGGTCTGGTATGATTTTATCAATTATTCCCAAAAACTTGGACGTTAAAAAAGGAATTAGTAATAAAGATTTAAAAGAGCTATTGTTAAAAGTTACAGAAATACCACCAATTGAAATTAAAAATATGATTCAAAAATCTCCTCCTATTCTGAAAGAAGGCGTTGTTTTTTCCAATGTAGAAAATTTAAAAGAATTAGTAAATGCCAAGCAATTTACGACAGAGTTAGAATCCAAATTTCCTTTTCCGCATGAAGAGGATGAATGGAGTCGTCAACTTGTAGGTTTTATTTCAAAAGATGCTATATGTCTTATTATTGTGCATCAGGTTTCGATTAGTCAAAACGTAAATAGCGATCCAGTGATTATTGAGGGTTCTTTGAATTGGCTTTCAGGACGAATTTTACAAAAAGATGGAAAGCCAGTTTTACCGCGCGGATTAAAGAAAATGCCAGAACATTGGAAACCTATACTAGAAGAGAACGCCAGACTTGAACAAGTTCAACTAAAAATCGAAGAAGAAAATCGTATCGAAGAAATGAAGTGGCGGGTTTGGCATGATAAAGATGGTAAACCGCTTAACAACGGCGCGAAAATGAGATTTGAATATTGGTCTAAACCGAAGTCTCGCCCGTTTGATTTGGCTGATGACTTGCCATACAAGGACGGAGTTGTCGAATTAAAAACCAGAGTTGTAAATGGAGACTATATTGTAGAACAATCTGTAAAAATATTTTCATTAAGTCAGTTTAGCAAGGAAGACCAAAAACAAATTATGTCTGTCCCGCCAATGAAGCAAAACGGTATGACAACACAACCAATCTGCATAGGACGAATTGACGAACACGGCAATTTAGTCGAAACAAACAACTATCCCAAACAGACCGAACCCGAACCAGATGATATTGAATAATTACAAGATAATTTATAAATCATAATTCACCAATATGGTAAAAGCTAGTTGTCCAGTAATCTCGAGTTTAATCAAAAATTAAAAAAGTGAATAATTTAAAATATTTTTGCAATTTGATTCGGCTTGAAAATATTTATCGTTACAAAATTAACGCATTCGATCCTAACGGCAATCAATTGTCTTATAGACTCGATTCCGCTCCAGTTGGCGTGTCGATTTCTTATTCTGTTCTGTAATTTTTGAAAGTTTGTGCTAGACTTTATTTCACAATGATTGAAATGATTGTAACATATCACTGGAATTATTTTAAAATTGGTCTTTTCTTTTGAATTTAGAATTTGTATAATTCGTTTTATGACACGTTTTGCTTTATCGAATCTTGATATTTCTGAATTATTAC
>JAITAZ010000610.1 GCA_031283825.1 Planctomycetaceae bacterium
TTCACGCATAAGAGAAAAATTTTCTAAGCCCTGAAAGGGCATCTAGCAATAGCGTAGGGCAACGCCCAATACGTAGAAATTGCCTAGAAAAACAAGCCCTGAAAGGGCGCAAGCCGCTTGGTAAAATTGAAATTTGCTGTCGCCATTTCAGGGCGTAGGATTTTTTCTTTTGAACGTGAACGGTTACCCAAAAAATAATATGGTTTTTTAAAAAACCGTGAACGGTTACGAAAATTTTAATTTGAATCAAAACATCAACCTTGTCCCGTAGGGATAATTCCAAAATAGCGATGGGTAAAATCGCAACGCGATTTCACCCGTCGAAAATAAATTCGTAACGCGATTTTTCCGTATTCACCAAAAAAATCCGAGATTATCCATGTTTAAAAAACCGTGAATGGTTACAGAAAATTTCCTTTGAGTATTACCAATTGTTGTATTTTTTTTGTAGTTCATTGCTGACGCTTGGTTTTATGTTTTGCATTGCTTTTTTGAAATCGTTTGCGTTTACGGGTCTATCGATTCCGGTTTGGATTGCTTCGGTGAAAGGGATTAGTTTTGCTCTTTCGCAAATATTTATAATGTCTGCGCCGCTTAATCCGTTGCATTTGATTACAAGATTATTAAAGTCTAGGTCGGGATCTATGGGACAATTTTTCAAACCGATTTCGAACATAGCAAATCTTGCCGGTTCGTCTGGCAGCGGGACGTAACATTTTTCGCAAAATCTGGGCGGACGCAAAATCGCCTCGTCGAGCGTCCAAGGAGTATTGGTTGCCGCGAGAAAGACTATTTTTTCGCTTCGACCGTTAACTCCGTCTAATTCTTGTAGTAGTTGAGTTAGAACTTGTAGAGTTGCTCCGTGCGTTTCGTCGGTTCTTTTTTTTGCGATTGAATCGATTTCGTCAAAAAAGACGCACGCGCCGATGGACTCGTTTCGAGCTTGTTCAAATAATTCAGCAAGATTTTTTGTACTCTGACCATAGTACTGACTTAAAATTTCTGAGCTTTTTATCAAGTAAAAAGGCAAACCGAGTTCTCCGGCGACAGCTTTTGCCAAAAGAGTTTTTCCTGTTCCGGGCGGACCGTAAAACAGCATTCCGCCGCCGCTTTTTAGACCGTAAAACGCAAGTTTATCAGGAAATCGAAAAGGCAACACGACTCGTTGCATTAGTGTTTCTTTGACTTCCTCAAGTCCGGCGACGTCTGCGAATTTCAGAGTTGTGCCGCGTGAAAATTCGGGTTTTTCGTTTTCGTCGTTATCTTTGGCGGATTGAAAATTTTCTGCGTGTTTGAGTTGGTTCGGAATTTTAGATTTGTAAGAATTTTGTTGATCGTGCGATAGTTGTTTAGATTTAATTTCTCCGCGAAGCATTAGGGACGTTTCGAGTAATTGGCTTGCTTGTAGAACGATTTTCTTTTTTGCTTTTGAATCTGTGGTTTTTTTGGCTTCGATGAATAGCAATTCGGATGCTTTCGCCATATCGATTGATGCGTCGTTTCGGTTGCCTTTTTGTAGGGAGGAGTTAGCTTGTTCGATATAAGCGTTTAATTTATTGACCCAAGACGTCATTTATGATTTCTCCTTAGGATAGGATTTCTCTTTCTTGATGATTTCTTGATTATGTTTTATGCTTTCTCTTTCATTGTTTGGTTTAATTCGTTGACGGCGTTTGCGGTTCGATTGAGAATTTCGGCGTAATTTTTATCGGACGAATTATCTTCATTGGTTGAGGGTTCGTTGAAGCGAGTATTTTTACCGAGTAATTCGGCGTCGTATTCGGAGATTAGAATTGCGTCTTCGGAGTCGTTGGTGTTTGTCATTGAGTTTGTTGCGCTGAGTAATCTTGCGAGTTTTTCTTGTTTTAGTTCACCTTCGACTGTTGCTTCTTGGATGAAAGATTGTAATTCGTCGATATCCATTTTCATAACGAGCGAGCCGACGCCGAGTTTTTCAAAGAATGCTTGATTTTCTTTGACGGCGATTAGTCCGATTGTCGTTTGATAAATTGAGTAGCAAGTTTTCAGTCTGGTTTCGACGCTTTTGGTTTGAATTTTAAGCGTTTCGAGTTTTCGGATAATTGTTTTTTTGAGGTTATCTTTTCCGTTAGCGTGAGCGTCGCGGTATTCGTTTTCGCGTTGTTCTTTTTCTTTTTGGAGTTGTTCTTCTTCTTTTTCGAGTTTTCGTACATCGCCTTCGAGTTTGAATTGTTCTCGTTTTAGGTCGTCGAGTTGTACTTGATCGAGTGTAACTTTTTTCTTTCCGAACCAAGAAAATGGATTAAATAGCGACATTGTAAATATGTTGGTTAGTGGTTTTAGGTTGATAGTAAATTGATGTGTGTAGGAATTATTTTTTATGATTATCTGGCGTTTAAAATTCTTGTTTTTTAATAAAGTGCGATTTCAAATTCTTGACCGTAGTTTGGGTTTTTTAGCGACGATTTATTTTTTAGTTCGTTAATTTTTTCGGCGGCGGATTTTTCGGTGTAGTAATTTATCGTGTCGGAGTTGACGGTTAAATTTTCAACGTGTTTGATATTGATTGTTCTGATATTTAAGATTTTTGCAAGTTCGTAGAGTTCTTTATTGATCAATTCTAGTCGGAATAGAATATCTTCCGGCAGGCTGTTTTGTTTACTCCATTGCGACGCAATTGGGACGAATGGTTTGGTTTCGAGTTGAAATTCAAGCAGATATGAAAGACGTAGAGAAAATTTCTTGTTATCATTTGGGACGCGAAAGCGTTCATTCTTTTTTAGTCGTTGACTGTTAAAAAGAGTTCCGTTTGTGGAGTGGTCTGTCAGAGTGATTCCTTCTTTTGTCAATTCTAAAGTAAGATGTAAATTGGAAAACAGGTTTGACAAAATTTCGTCTGTCAATTGCAGCGGGACGTTTGATTCAGAGCTTCGACCGAATTGAATTTTTGTAACGTTAAATCTATTTTTTTTCTGTTCGTTGACCGGCAGGAGTTTTTCTAAATCGTCTCGTCGGACGAATCGATTTTTTGTAACGGAAATTGAATTGTTATCTTCCCACCATTGCCATTGTCCGATTTTATCAGGATCGGGCAGAAAGACGTAGGGTTTGAAATCGAGGATTGCGTTATCGAGTTGCGTTAAATCTGTTTCGGTTCGCGAGGATATATTTGTGCATTTTAATCCGAATTCTGCGAGCGATGAATTGAGAGTTGTTTGATTTCTTTCAGGTTCTTTGAGAGTTGTCCAAAGATTTTGGACGAGCGTTTGAATTTCTGTAACGTTAATTTTTTTCTTTCTTGCGGCGAGTTTGCAGAAGGCGTTGTCGTGTAATTCGAGCAGGTCGAATTCGATGCAGAATTGGGTTGAGGAAATTTCGTTTCCTTTATGTTGTTCGATATTAACGACGACTCCGTTCATTGGCACGAGCCAACAGATTTCGCCTTTTTTTAATTTTTGGGGCGTATGTTTATCGGAGTAGATTACTTTATTATTCTGGCAGATTATACACCATTTATCAGACGTATCTCCGGCATATTGTAAAGACGAAACGCAATAAGCCGCGACATTCTCGTCGTCTTTCTTGACTGATCGTGAAAACAATGAGCAAATTTTAAACATCGGATTAAATAAAGTTAAAAGGTTTTTTAAATTCGGAATTCGGTTTTTTGGTAATATTCAGCGGAATATTTTTATTAGCCCCGTATATGGCAATATTATAAAAGTAATTTATCGTTACTATAATTTAAAATGTCAAGTAGAACAGTCAATATTGGGAATCTCTAAAAATTAATTTTAAACCACAGAGGACACAGAGAACACAGAGAAAAATTTAATTTGAATCAAAACATAATTTAAATTTATTGTAACCATTCACGCAAAGAGAAAAATTTCCTACGCCCCTAAGGGGCAACGGAAGATATTTTTTTCACGTAAACAATTACAAAAATACTTTAATTCCGAATTTTAAAACCGTGAACGGTTACAATTTATTAAAGTAAAAATTATAGATTTAAATCAAAATTTAATTTTTAAAAAATATTCTCTCTGTGAACTCTGTGTTCTCTGTGGTTAATAAAAAAACGAGTTTTTAGAAGTTCCCCATTGTCTTTTATCATAGAGATTCCATTGCGCGAGCGGTTGTAAATTTGTAACTTGTCTGTAGAATTTTCGTCTTTCAACTTTTATTCGCGAATTATT
>JAITAZ010000070.1 GCA_031283825.1 Planctomycetaceae bacterium
ACTATTCTTGATAATTGACCAATAATGTCGTAACCGTCCCATATTACGCTAATGTCAAGCGCAGAACCAATCGGAACAACTCGATCAATTCCGCTCAATCGACGCGAAATTATCCAGTCCGCAAGCGTCTCGGCGTTAATTCCAAAATAGGTCAATGTCTGATATGTTGAATTAACGCATTCGTTTAATTCGTCAAGTTGTCGTAAATCATACTCAAAGAATAATCCGAATCGTCCGCGAAGTTGATCAAGATTCGCGGGCAACTTTTTTAACAACACGCGATACAATAAATTGTCATAACGAATCGCCGAATCGACGGAGTCGCTTTCAATCGCAACTTGACAAAGCCGCGCAAATTTATCAACGGCGTTAATTCCCGATAACTCGTAATTTTTGCCCGCTATCACGCCGGATTTTTCACCGCCCGCCTTGACATAAACAGCATCCCAGAATTTTCGTTTCAAAAATTCATTATCCAATTTTGAATCGCAATTATAATTTTCATTCGTCCAAAGAATCAAATGCGGAGACGAACAAGCATTTTGATCAATTAAATAAGTGTCATTGTAAAAATTACTCGCCAACCTGTCTAATTCTTGATCATTAATTTGTTTTATCGCGTCGGAATTTATTATACACAAAGAATATCTGTCGGCAAAAGTTATCTCGACTCCATTTGGCGCGATTTGAAATTTTCTAATATTTTGAATCGTTTGATTACCGCCCCAAATTATTCTGCCTTGCGATCCAGATGAAAACTTCGCCGTCAACTCGTCGCTCCGACCATAACGAATAAACGAATTCGATTTGCGAATCAATTCGTATTTATCGTCTTTCATCGTCGCGTCGATTGCGTTACAGATAATCTCCGTTTGCGGAAATAACTTTGACGGAACACGGACAAGATTCGAATTGCCGGCAAGAAGTCCAAACACAAACGAAAACGCAAAATTAACCGGAATATTCGACGGCGAAATATGAAAAATTTTTCCGCGTCCGAGTCGTTTTTTATCGTCAGCAAATGCGGATCGCAATTTCATAATATTCGACTTGCGACACCAAAAAGCAAAAGAAATTATATCGGGAAATGTCGCCGCTTGTTTATTTTCGCGCAATCGTTTTGATAAATCATCAAGAAAATTAATAACTAAATCAGAATATGGAATATCAATTATCGTTACAATATTACCGCGATTGCCTGCAAGATATTCAACCGAATAATTATCGTTACAATAATTGTCCAATTCAATTTTGTCCGCCGAAAGATTGACAGATTCAGAAGTTTTAGGATCGTTAATTTTAGGCGTTACAACGGAATAAGTATCGCTGCAACCTCTTGACTCGGCGTTTTTTAGCCGTCCGTGAATTTTGAAAATCTTACCTAATCGTCCGCATTCGCATTGATCGATTCCAGTGATTTCTCCGACGTCTTCGGTAAGAATACTATGTCCGGGATAACTCGACGGCAATAATGAGACAAGTTGAATTAACCCCGATTCGTTTTTTGAAAGCGGTTTGAAATCTTTTTTGTTACGAATAATTACGTCCGAAAAAACCGACGCGTGCAAATTGCCGCATTGACATTCCATAAATATCGAACCGGTTTGCTCAACCATGCCGTAATAGTTGAATACTTTCTTTATGCCGAATTGCTCGTACAAATTCAATTTGAACGATTCATTATCGATAGCTTGATCAGCGAGTTTTTTCCATCCGCCGCCGTGAATCAGTATCGCGTTTTCCAACGGCAGACGAATTCCCGCGTCTTTCAATGACAAATAAAAATGAATCCAAATTATAAACGTGAAACCAAACAACAAAATCGTTTCAGATTTATGTTTTTCGAGAAACGCCTTTATCGCCGCGACGTCTGGATTCATGTTGTCGTCGAGCGCGTAAACCGTATCGTATCCGAACATTGAAAATCCAAGAATTCCCGCGCCGCGAGCCGAAAACGTACTTCTAGAACCGACAGCCGATTTAGAGTCGATAATGAGAGTCGGCAATCTTTTTGCGCCGATAAAATCCGACACGATTCTTGCCAACGCTTTCGTCTGATTCGCCGCAACGAGTCTGTCGAGCATAATTTTTGAAACCGCTTGACCAGTCGTGCCGGACGACGTCATCGTTTTAATTATTTCGGAACGGTCAACGCTTACAAGATCGAATTCCTTAAACAAACGAACAGGAATAAACGGAATTTCTTCGACGCAATTTACATTGTCAACAATTGTATTTTTCGTTACGAAATTTAACGCGCGTAAAATTCTACCGTAATCTACCGACGCCGAAAAATGATAAGCGGTCAAATCAATTAGCCCGCGAGCGTAGATTTCGTCTTTCTCTTTTTGATTCAAGCTAAACGGCGCTATTTCAAATAATCGTTTAACAACGTCGGAGTTTTCTCTGACAATAATATTACTCACTTGATTAATTTACAATGAAAAAAATAATATATTAGCTGAATATTTGTGTAATCGTTCACGCGAAAAAATATTTTCTCTTGCCCTGTAATCGAAATTTCATCGTGCGAGTTGTAAATCCTACGCAATTGCTGGACGCCTCGATTAGGCTTACATTTTTCGTTACAAAAATTCTCCCTGATACATTACAATTGTTACACTTTTTCCGCTGAACAAAAATTTAATCGACAGTTATCTAATATCTAAATGTCTCCCCTCTCGCATTTGGCAAATGATTTTATATACTTACTTCGTAACTGCTCAGTAGATGAGCGTAGGTTTACGACTTTTTGCATACAAATTCTCGACGATGCATAACTGTCTGAAAGATAGTAACTCATTGTCGGCGATTATCGGCGTCGCGTCAACCTACTGAATATTGCCTTATTTTCTAGATTTTTCCACAGTGATTTTCTTGTTCAACTTATCTCGTTAAATTTCAACAAATCAACAAAATAAAAAAAATGAACAAAAATAAACCGCAAAAATCATGGAGCAAAATTATCGTACAACAATTCGCAAAGATATTTGTTAATCACGATATTTTTTTTGAAAAGGTATTTCTGATCAAGAAAATCGCTCGCGCGTTTATAAAAGTTGTCTT
>JAITAZ010000073.1 GCA_031283825.1 Planctomycetaceae bacterium
TTTTAAACGCGGATAATACGGATTTTTTTAGTGAATACTGATATTTGCGGAGAATGCAAATGATGCCTTTGTATGGTAGAAATCAATAATTTTAAAGGGATAAAGGGGGGGATGGAAGAAATTATTAAGACTAACTCAATAATAATTAATATTTTACTTAATAATAAATAAACCTAAATAAATAATATAATTTTATTGATATTAAAATCGTCATTTCCATTCTCCGCGACTATCCGTTGAATCCGTATTATCCGCGTTTAAAAATTCCCCGTATTATCCGCGTTTAAAAATTCCCCTAATTATCCGCGTTTAAAAAATTCCGCTGATATATTACGATTAAAATCGAAATGTCTCTTCTGTCCTTATTGTCCTTTAAAAAATAATTCCATTAAATAACGTCAAAATTTCTGAATTTAAAAAACTCAACGTCAAGATTTCTGCGAAAAGCTGCCTTTAATTACCCCTTTTTTTTGAAATAGAAAAAAATATTTTTAAAAATTTTTATGGAAAATGATGAAGCAATTGTCGTCCGAAGTATAGACTTCAGCGAGACAAGTTTGATTGTAACTCTTTTTACAAAACGATTTGGAAAAATCGAAGCAATCGCAAAAGGAGGAAAACGCCTAAAAAGCCCCTTCGAATCTGCTCTTGACATACTAACGCAAATTAACGTAACATTCATTCAGAAAAAAAATGACTCGCTCGATATACTCACTGAATCACAAGTAATTCGACGTTTTCAAGTCAAACAAAATAATCTTCACGGATTACATGCCGCCTATTATATCGCCGAATTAATCAACCTTTTTACTGAAAAAAATTTGCCAAACTCGCAATTGTATAACTTTGCAACTGAAAAATTATTTACACTCGTAAATCCTGCGCCAATAAATGTCGTCAATTATCATGTCGCACAATTCGACTTCCAACTACTACACGAAAACGGAACACAACCCGCCATAGATTTCTGTGCCGAATGCGGTCAAAAAATCATTACGCAAAATAATCGTCAAATAATACATTTCAAAAATTCAGCCGGAGGAATTATCTGCAATAATTGCACAGAAATTTGCAGAAAACTAAAACAACCCTACTCGCTACTAAAACCTGAAACACTAAATTTATTAAAACACTTCGAAACCGAAATCAATAATAAAATCAAAACTCAACCAAACGACAACAACACAATTTCACAATTTCATAATAACACAATACTCGATACGTTAAACTTACTCAATAACTACATCAACTACCAACTAGGCTCAAAACCGCGAACTCAGAAGTATTTGAATTAGTTTTTTTAGTTGTTTTTTTTAGTTGTATTAGTTGTAGTAGTTGTATTAGAGGGGGAAGAAGATTTTAGTTTTTTAGAAAATTCCCAAGAGATAAAACAATATTCAACCGAAATATTACTTTTATCTTTTTTACATTTTTCATTAACAAAACCATAAAACAACCAAATAAAAATTTTTGAGGACACGGATGTCAATAAAAAATCTTAAATTTAATCAATCAATTTTCGTTACAATAATTGTTGCGTCGATAATTATTACAGGTTGCCAAGCATTCAAAAAAACCGACGATAATTCAGCGCCGATTTATCGCGGACAATCAACTAACATAAATTCTATTTTTCAACCAGAAACAGTTGATTATGTCAACTCTGTCAACTCGTCTAATAATCCGTCAGCTACAACTATTCTTACAAACTCCGCGCCGAATCCTACATCCTTACCGGCTGTTTCTTCAACGTCGAATTCGATGCCGTCGTCAATTGTTTCTCCAACGTCGAATCCGATGTCGTCGTCAATTGTTTCTCCAATGTCGAATTCGATGTCGCCGTCAGTTGTTTCTCCAATGTCGAATTCTGCGTCGTTGCCGGTTGTTTCTCCAATGTCGAATCCGGCGAATGTTGATGCGCATTCAATTAACCCTGTCAATCCTTTTTTGTCTGACGTTGTACAAACTCCAACTCAACCGATTAACTCGTCCGCTCTGACTAATTCTTCTCTGACTAATTCTTCCGTCGAGCAAACTCCAATTTATTCTCGCGATTCGTATATTCCTGAAAAAACTACAGTTTACGAAAATCAACAAACGCAGACAAAAGCAATTGATTCTCCGGTGTCGTCTCCGTTTTTGTCTCAACCTAATCCGAACTCAAACTCGAGCTCGAATATTCGTAACGAAAATTCCTCCGCAACAATTCCTCCGTCTAATTCGACAATCTTACCTTTTAATAATCCGCCGCCTGTTTTTTCAGACAATAATCCCAACAACATTTTCAATACGCCTTATGAAATTCCTCACGAAAATCAATCTGAGATTTGGGGAGATACAAACACTAAAACTCAATCAATCGCCGAAGCCGCAAAAAACGAAAACGATAACCTCGAAAAAAATAGATTACTCGAAATCGCACGCTCAAAAAGTCAACAAGAAATCGACCCAAAAAAGAAATATCTACAACCACTGTCAAATCGACTCGGTCCCTTCGTTGACCGTGAAAATCGCGAAGTTATCGATAACGATATTAGCATAATTTCACCCGTTACATACCTTCAAGAAAACCCCAAAATCTACGACAATAA
>JAITAZ010000169.1 GCA_031283825.1 Planctomycetaceae bacterium
GAATACTCGTGATTTTTAATCTTTAGAAGAGTATCTTCTATATTTGAAAATAAATTTTTATGATTATTAAGAAATCTCCACGCAACGCCAAGTATATTTTCAAAAAAGGAATTTTGGAAAGCGTCAAAATTTGTCGTATTTATAGCGGAGAAATTAAACGCCATCACCGCGTAATTGTTTTTAAGCGGAGTCGGATTTTGACCAATGTACAAATCGCCGAAAAGTTGATCGAACTCGTCGGCGTAGTTTATATCGTAATAGTATGAGAGCATCGAGAGAAATAAACTTTTCCCGAATCGGCGAGGTCGAATGAATATTTTGCTTTTGTTGTTTTCCTTTTCTAGCGATTCTATGAATCGAGTTTTATCAACGTAGGCGTAGTTATTTTCTGTACGGACGCTTTGAAAATTTGCGTTGCCGTAGGGTAATTTTTTTGGTTCTTTTGTAGTCATAAAATTTAATTTTTGTTAAAGTAAAATTGTAACTGTTCACGAGTTTTTAAATTCATAATTAATAATTTAAAGATTGTGAACGGTTACCTGCATTCTGTATTTCGAAAAATTTCCTCCCCCCTTGAAAGATATGAAATACTAATTAGACTCTTGCGAATCAATTTAATTATAAGCGTGAATAATTTTTTTTGCACCCCTAGTTCAATTGGATAGAGCGTCGGTCTACGGAACCGAAGGTTGCCCGTTCGAGTCGGGCGGGGTGTACTTGACCAATTTTCTTACAGCTTAATATTGATTTTAGAAAAATATCACGAATACCGTTTATTCAATAAACCATATAATCCCTACAATCCATTTAACACTAACGTAATTTACGTTTTTTGTTCAGATTGTCGGGATTTTTTTCTTTTATTTCTATTTTCAATATTATACTTTCAACAATTCACTACATTGAATTTTAGTCATATTTTTTAAACATGAATAATCGCGTTTAAAATTTCCTAAATAAGCGGAACGTAATCTACATTTTAATCCGGCGTGTTTTTTACGTTTTGCTTGATTATGCTAATTGTTAATTTTGTTTTGACCGGATAAAAAATCGAAAAAAAATCGACGTATTAATTGTAACGATAATTCATTCAATTAACGGCTAGATTTTTTTTTCACGTTACTTGCGATTTAGATTTCAATTAACGGCGTTGGTTTATTTGTTTGAAAATATCGCGTCAATTGAATTTATACCGCAAAACAATTGAAAGGTTGAATTATGCTTAACAATATAAAGATCGGCACAAAATTATATCTGAGTTTTGCACTGCTAATCGTGATGGTAGCAGGCGTTGTTGCCAATGGTTGGTTTGGAGTAACAGAAGTCAACGGCGGTTTGAAATTGTTACAATATTTTGGCGGCGTTTCCGATAACGGTTACAAAACTATTATCGGCGGTTCGCGGGCAATGACCGAAACAACTCTGCACGTTTACGCGAAAGATATCGACGGAGCAAAAAAAGTTGATGAAGAAATAAATAAAACAAAAGAATTTCTCGACTCTATAACAAACCAAATCGCCAATGATAAATTCTATTCTGAAGAGAAACATCAGGAATATATTGAAAAAGTCAAAGCGGTAGAAACGGCTCTTAACAAGTTTTCCGACCTCGATAAGAAATACGCGCAACATCAAGTTGTACGTTTGAGCAAAGGCGAAACTTTCAACAAATTATATCTTGAGACTGGAGTCGTACTGGGTGAAATTCTAAAAACAGTTGACTCGCCGTTTAAAGAGCGAATTGAATCTCCATCGGTTGAGGGCAACGTAACGCTGCATTATTTCAAGAAAAATAAAATCGCGCGAGATTGCCGTGGCGCGTTGACAGCTTTTAAAATTTCATACGACGCCTACCAACTTGCTATCGGCGAGAAAGAAGGAAAAATTACGCACGATAAAATGTGGACGGCTTACGATAAATTTTTCACGACTATAAAAGCGTTTAAATCAGTGCAATTCGAAGACGAACTCGCGTCAAAAATCGCAAAAATACAGGAACTCGCCGACGGTATAAAAGCGAATTTGACAACTATCGCCCAAACGGTGAACGAGCAAAATGTAATTGTGATGCAATTATTCAACGCGAGCAATTCGTTCAACAAAGAAACACAAGAGCTGATGACAATGATTAGCAATATTTACGAACAGTCGGAAAAACGCGGTAACGCCGCGGCGGCACAATCTAAATTTCTGGCGATTTTAATCGGCTCGCTTGCAATAGCATTTTCTATTTTTGTTGCATGGGTGATCTCTGGAAATATTACGCCGGGAATAAAAAACGTTTCAGAATCAATGCGCGAAATCGCAGAAACAGGAGACTTAACTGTCAACATAAAAGACACATTCCGAAAACGCAAAGACGAAATCGGCGATTTGGCAAAGTCATTTACGCTTTTAACTAATGAATTTAACAGCGTCGAAAAGTTGGCGATTAGCTTGTCAGAAGGTTACTGGAATGTTGACGTTGCAATTCGCGGAGAAAGAGACGTAATGAATGTTCATCTTAATCAGATGTTGCGTCAGGTGAACGAGGTGTTGAGCGAAGTTAATAATCTTGTTTCGGAAGTTGTCGGCGCGACATTACAACTTTCGTCAGCGAGTGAGCGTCTTTCGCAAGGCGCGTCTCAATCGGCGGCGAGTATTGAGCAGGTTTCGGCGTCGATTAACGACATCGGTTCGCAAACGACTAAAAACGCAGATAACGCCGAAGCCGCAAATACGTTGGCGGGAAATGCAAATCACGCCGCGACTGTCGGTCAAGAAATGATGCAGAAAATGGTCGTTTCAATGCAACAAATCACAACCAACGCAAACGACGTGCAAAGAGTCGTAAAAGTAATTGACGATATTTCATTCCAAACGAATCTGTTAGCGTTAAATGCGGCAGTCGAAGCGGCAAGAGCTGGAACTCACGGAAAAGGTTTTGCGGTTGTTGCGGAAGAAGTTCGGAACTTGGCGGCAAGAAGTGCAAAGGCGGCGGCAGAAACTACTCAAATGATTTCAAACAACAATTTGCAGATTCAAGCCGGTGCAGATGTCGCGTCTCAAACGGCAAACACGCTCGTCTCAATTGTTGATCAAGCGTCGCAAGTAGCTGATTTAATCGCAAAAATCGCAAATGCAAATCAAGAACAAGCCAACGCCGTTTCGCAAGTCTCAACAGGTTTACAGCAAATCGAATCAGTCATTCAGCAAACCAAAGACGACGCAGAAAACACCGCAAACACCACAACAGATATGAATCAAAGAATACACAAACTAAAAGAACTAATCGAAAAATTCCACCTCAAACAAGAAATCGCATAACAAGAAAAAATTATAATTTTTTTTGAAGAGAGAATTTTTCAGTAGAATTTTTTGTAACGATAATTCCTCGAATTATGCTTTCCTAATTTTCTGCGATTTCTGCATTAAAATTTTTGGTAACCGTTCACGGAATTTTTTATTTTTTTATTGAAAAATTAAACCGTGAATAGTTACAAATAAACCAATGTAGAGACGCAATGCCTTGCGTCTCTTTGTTGGCTTATCCTAAATTCGATCAAAAGATCACCGATGGAGACGCAAAGCATTGCGTCTCTACTGTTGGTTTAGCAATTCAAATCAGAATTTAAAAAACCGTGAACGGTTACAAAATTTTTTATCAAACTTAAACGTAGAATACGCGGAATATCGCAGAAATGAGTCGTTATAAATATTCCGCTTGAAATATTACAAATTTTGTAATATATCATTTGAATTTTTGTAACGAAAAAAGTAATCCCTGAAAGATCACAAGTCGTTTAGTGAAATTTGCTGTCGTCCTTACAGTGTTTTTTTGGCGAGGAATTTTTAACGTAGGACGTTTTTCACGTTATTGTTAAATGTCTATTCGGGCGTAGGATTTTTTTCTTGAGAGCGTGAGCGGTTGCGAATTTTTTAATTTGTATAAATCTTAAACATTTTAACCAATTTTAATGAAATGCAATTTGTGGAAGGAAACACTGTCGGTATAGATTTGGGAACGACTTTTTCAACTCTTGCGAGAGTCAACGACGAAGGAGAACCGATTCCAATTCCTAATGAGGACGACGATATTGAGACGGCAAGTTTGGTGTTGCTTACGGAGACGGGTCGTGTTGAAGTTGGACCGAATCGGACGCGTGCGGCAATGGAAAAACCGGAAAATGTCATTGAAAGAATCAAACGGCACATGGGAACGCAAGAATATAAACGGACATTCGACGGCAAAGAAGTTACGCCGGAATTTGTGTCGGCGTTGATTCTCAAAAAGTTGAAGCAGGATTGTGAAAAGCGAATTGGCGTGATTGGAAATGCGGTTATTACGGTGCCGTATTATTTCAACGACGCTAGACGTAAAGCGACTCAAGATGCCGGTCAAATTGCCGGTTTAAATATAATTGACATTATCAACGAGCCGACGGCGGCGACATTAACTTATGCTTGGCACAAGGGCGAACTTGGTGTCGTGAAATTTAAAAATTTTAAGCCTCGTCGTGTTTTAATTTTTGATCTTGGCGGCGGGACGTTTGATTCGACTTTGGTTGAATATACTCCGACGAATTTTCATGTGCTTGCAACTGACGGAGACGTGATGCTTGGCGGAGTTGATTGGAATGATCGGATTCTAGAATATGCTTGTGAAGATTTCAAAGAAAAATTTGGAACAGACCCGCACGAATCTGAGCAGACTATGCAGATTTTACGAAACGATTGTGATATTGCGAAAATAGAATTATCTCAACATACAGAAACGGTGGTACATATTCGACACGAAGGAAAATCGGCGACAATTCGGGTTTCGAGAAAAAAATTTGAGGAGCTTACGATTGACTTGTTACAACGAACTATGGACACGACAGATTTTGTCATGGAACAAGCTCAGGTGAAATATTCTGATCTTGATGCGATAGTTCTTATAGGCGGTTCGACTCTTATGCCTCAAGTTGCGGCGAGAATCAAGGAGCATACAGGATTAAAACCTTATACGAATCCAGACCTTAATCCTTATACGGCGGTTGCGAAAGGTGCGGCGATTCATGCGGCGATTCTTGAATCTCAAAATCGAACAACTGATTCGGCGTTGAGTAATCGTGTCAAAAAGATGTTAGAAAATGTTCGAGAAGAAGACGTAAATTCTCATGCGTTGGGAATTGTAGCAATTGATCCAAAAACGAAAGAAAAGATCAATCATATAATGATTCCAAGAAACACAACGTTGCCGTTTGAGGCGTCTGAAACGTTTCGGACAAACAAGGAAAATCAAGAAAAGATAACGATTCAAATTTTGGAGGGCGACGCGCCTGACCCGACGGCGTGTTTATTATTAGGAAAGTGTAAAATTACGGATTTACCGTCGAATTTACCGAAAGGTTCGTTAGTTCAAGTTACATATTCGTTTGACAAGAGTGGAAGAATTTCAGTAAAGGCAAAGGAGTCAAATTCCGGCAAAGAAGCCGCAATAGATATCGACAGACACGGAGCTTTAACAAACGAACAATTAGAAAACTTCACAAAACTAGCCTCGCAATACACGGTAGAGTAACGCGATTCCGCAAATAAAAAGCGTCATTAAACGAAAATTCAATTGTAGTTTTTTTATTGAAAAGACTCAAAAGCGACGTTGTCTTTTGAGTCTTTAATTTCTTTAGATTTCTCTATTGGCAACTTCTAAAAACTGATTTGATAGGAACGGCTCAATTACTTCAATTCTATTTTCTGGTAACGTGAAAATCTTAACTTAACAGTTACGTAAACTCTGCCAATAATTACGAATTTTAAACATGAATTAAAATATGCGTAATTTACGTACAAAAAAGTGATAAACGAAAAAAATATAGTTTTAATTTTGAATTTATCCGATTCCGATAATTTAGAGGTTGCGTCTGGTCGTTACCTTTTTTGTTAAATTATTTAAGCTAGGTTTGCGTTAAAATGATTACAATAAATCAGATAAATCGTTTTGTATTGTCAGAGTATTCGCGAGATTACCGTGCGCTTGACATATTGCCGCTCGATGTCGCGAATTTACTTGATGTCAGCGGCGTTGATTCTGATAGTTGTGTTTTATCTCTTGACAATTGCCGCCATTGGCAAGTAGAAACGCGAGTTGGATTATTTTGTTTACGCCGATGGGGTGCTGGAATGCCAGGTACAAGCCAACTTCAATTCATTCAAGCAACTCTTTGGCAAGCAGAAATTGAAGGCATCGAGTTTATACCTCTCCCTCGCGAAACATTAGAACATCGCGGTTTCGTTACCTTCGACGGCTCATACTGGGAATTACTCCCTTGGGTAAGCGGAGTTGAAGAACCACCGCCAATCCGAACTATCGGGTTCGACGACGAAGTCTCTTCGGAAATTTCAATTTCAAGCGAAGAGTACGAATACATGGCGATTCAGCCTTTTAGGATTGTATCGGCAATGACATCTTTGGCGCAATTTCATCTTGCAGTTTCGACCTTCCCAATCCCAGACTCGCCAATCGGACACTCAACACGAGTAAATAATATGCTCAAACGATGGCAAAGTTGGGTCGATGGCGGATTCAATAATCTCTATAAAACAATAAGAGAAAAATGGAGCGCGTCGGCGTCCGATTTAATGATCAACTTTACAGAAACCGGATTACGTTTTCTAAACAATGCAGTAACATCTTCAGGCGAAATATTATCAGGACTTTGGAGATCGTCAAGATTTATGGTTCAGATTCAGCCGATTATCGGCAATTGCTGCTTGAGACATTTACGTTTCGATTACAACGGCGTCTGCGGAATGATTGACTTCAAAATGATCGGAATCGATTCAATAGTAATCGATGTCGCGTCGTTGCTAGGGTCAATGACAAATCCAGACACCGAAGGATGGAAATTAGGATTAAGAGCATATCAACGCATCAGACAACTCGACGATTACGAAATATTTATGCTGAAATCTATTTATCACTCGATTATCCTAATTGAAGGTTTAGAATATCTATCTGATTTTTTCCTATTAGAAAAAATAATGAACGAATACCAAATTGATAAAATAACAAATCGACTAGAATATTGGAATTTAAGAATGGAAACAGAAAATTACAATAGAAATTCCGCATAAAAAACAAACATAATTATTCAATAGCCAACCATTGACCGTTGGTTATTATCGATGTAATTGTTATCATTTTAAAGGGACGCTGGGAACAAAAGGGACATTCTTGTTTAAAATCTGGAGTTAATGACGCAGAGGATAAAACTGAAAAAAATCTCTCTTTTAAAAAGGTTGTTGACTTCTGTTGAGTTGTTAATCAATGGTTTTTAAATTAGCGCGTCATCAGTGTTCCCTTTGTCCCTAATGTCTCCCCCAAAAAATAATATGGTTTTTAAAAACCGTGAACGGTTACACAAACCATTTATACAACTCATATAAAATTTGGCGATATATGGCGTGTAGTCTGTTTTCTGTTTAGGTAGGCAGACGGCGTTAATTGAAAATTCCGAGCTAATTGTTTACTATGTTTACATTGCTTCATTGTGATAATATTTGTGGTGCGCGGCGCGGGCGTATTGTAACATTGCATGGTACGATTGAGACTCCGGCGTTTATGCCGGTTGGCACGGTTGGGACGGTCAAAGGAGTAGAGCTTTCTCAACTTGAAAGTACAGGCGCTGAAATAATACTTGGCAACACGTATCATCTTTCTTTGCGACCCGGCGAGGATGTAATTCGCGAGCTTGGCGGACTTCATAAATTCACCGGATGGCGGAAGCCGATTTTGACTGATAGCGGCGGGTTTCAAATTTTTTCTTTAGCGCGGATTATGCGTATTAACGAGAGCGGCGCTATTTTCAGGTCTCATATTGACGGCAGTAAGTTTGAGTTATCGCCGGAGAGGTCGATTAAAATTCAGGAAACGTTTGGCAGCGATATTGCTATGGTTTTGGATCATGTCGTTTCGTTGCCGAATGAGCGTAGCGTAATAGAGGAGGCGATGTTACGTAGCGTGAGATGGGCGAAACGTTGTAAGGAGGTTTCGGATCATTCTTATCAAAAATTATTTGCGATAGTTCAAGGCGGACTTGATCCGGCGTTGCGTCGGAGTTGTGTTGAGATGCTTGCGGAGTTAGATTTTGCCGGTTATGCGGTTGGAGGTTTAAGCGTTGGCGAAACGCCGGAGGAAATGTATGAAACATTGGATTTCACAACGCCTTTCATGCCGATAGAGAAGCCGCGATACTTGATGGGAGTAGGAACTCCAATTGATATTCTGAATGGAATTTTGCGAGGAATAGATTTATTCGATTGTGTGATGCCGACTCGAAACGGACGAAATGCTCTAGCGTTCACTGATTCTGGCGCAGTTCGATTGAGAAATGCGAAACATAAAATCAACGATCAACCTTTGGATGAAAATTGTTCTTGTCCGGCGTGTAAAAGGAGTCGCGGATATTTGAGACATCTTTTTATTGCCGGCGAGATGTTAGGTCCGATATTGCTTGCGATTCACAATTTGACTTATTATCAAAGTCTAATGTCGCGATCAAGAGCGGCAATCGAACAAAATAAATTCAAAGATTTTTACAAAGAATACATCGAAAAATTTAAAGCCGGACATTAAAAAGTTAGTAACTCATGTTACGCAATTGCTAACCAATATCAGGTAGGCGACCGTAGGTAGGCAACCGTAGGTAGGCGACCTTTCGCCGAAAGGTCGCGTCGGCGTTAGCCGACGGTAAATCTGAAGGGAATCTCTAAAAATTGATTTTAAACCACAGAGGACACAGAGAACACAGAGAAAATTTTAATTTGAATCAAAACATAATTTAAATTTATTAAAGTAAAAAATTATGGATTTAAATCAAAACTTAATGTTTTAAAAATATTCTCTCTGTGAACTCTGTGTTCTCTGTGGTTAATAAAAAAACGAGTTTTTAGAAGTTCCCTAAATTGATTTTAATTATTGTCGAATCCATTTTATCTTAGGAAATTTTTCTTTTGTGCGTGAACGGTTACAAAAAACATTTATTATCATTCAAAATATAACTTCAATTTACTTGAACTGTTTCAACTGAAATTATTTTTTGATCCGGTAGATCTGTGCGAATCTGGATTTTGTTTTTGTCGATTTGATTTGAATCTACAGCGTTGGTATTTTTTGTACGAAAAAAGACCGCTATAATCTGAATGTTACTCGCACGCTCCGAAAACGTAAATCTAAAACGCTTGTCCAAACAACCTACGCCCAAAATACGAAATTGCTTTGCACTTCTAATAACTATATTTTTCGATACACTCGCATTATCTTCTTCCACTTTATTTTCTGCATCGTCGTCTCTCGATAAACCAATCACAAGAGATAACGGCTTTACCTGAATCGGCTCCGTTACAACTCCGCTTATCGGCACAATTATCTGCTCCGCCCGCTTGATAATTTCCTCTCCGCGAAAATTAACATTGCCTGATTTTTCACCCGTCTCCCTAATAAATTCGTCCCTTTCATTAGTCGAAAATCTTATAACATCCTTGACATAACCCACCGGAGCATCCGGCTTAAGCGTCGCCGTGATTTTATAATGAATCTCCCCGTTTCGCCAAAACGAACCATCAGGAAACGGTATCGGCTCCGCCTTAACATGAACATGAGGATTAGTTCGCTCAACCTTTGTCAATTCCCAACCAGACCTCCCAACATACTCAAGCCTAATTTGACGCACTACAGACTCGCCACGATTCACCGCGCCAAACTCTATCACGCCAGACGGAGATAATACTACGTCAGGACGAATAAAACCAGAAACCGAAATCTGCGCCGAATCACGCAAAACTCTACCTTCAACCAATACCTCAAAATGAATCGTAATTATCGCCTTGCCCGCATAAATATGCTGCCCGCTCGTGTTCAACGTCGCCGTCAAATACTCCGTCGAACCAGACCCTATAACATACGAACTCAACGACGACCTCGTACAACTACAAGACGTATTAAGACTAATCACGCGAATATCCTGCTGAAACCGATTCGTCATCGAAAACCTATACTCCGCCAAAGAACCAATCGCCACACGACCAAAATCATGATATCGCGTCTCAAAAAGACTCTCGCCCCAACTCGAAAAACATTCGCCAACGAAATTAAAAAATATAATTATCGTAACAAATATAAATAATAAACAATAACTTTTCATAAAATAAATCAGAAGAAATTCAGAATTATTACAATAATTTAATGATCCGAATAATCAACCATCGTGTCTTGATAAATATTTGTACTCGACGCAAGTTCGAATTTTTTATTTTGCAGTTGTTTGATACTGTCCTTATTTCCAACGATCCACAATAAATTATTCGTTTGCAAAACAACTTCCGGTGCTGGATTTAATTGTCTTGTTTCGCCTGTTTCGATTCCTACAATCAAACCTTCGGCTAACTCTCTAAGTCCGCACTCTCTGATCATCAAACCTACAAACGGATGCTCTGCGTCTAACAAAATCGACATTAAACCTATCTCGTCGTCTGCAACGATTTCTACGTCGTTATATTGATCGTTCTCGATTTCTTTTCTTGCCGCCGCTAATTGCGAATCGTCTCCAATCAGAAAAATTTTATCAAACGGCAATAATAAATCTTCACCTCTCGGCGGAATTAGTCTCGTATTTCCTCGCTCAATCATCGCAACAATAACCCCTAAACGATTTCGCAACATCGCCTCCCTCAACGACTTCGCAACCAATGGCGAATTTTGCGATAACTCAAATTCCGTCAACGTAACATCCCAAGGCGCAAGATTAGATAACTTCGCCCGCGACGCTACCTCCTCCTGCTCCTTCTCCGTCAAATGAGCAATAAATTGCGTCTCAAATTTATGATACACCGGCTCAAAATAATTACTAAATAACATCAACGCCAACATCACAAACGGAATCAAAACAAATCCCGAAAACGCATAAATCGACAAAAAATTACCCACAATAAATCCAACAAGAATAAAACCAATAAATAATCGCGTAATCAAAACTCCAAAATGAAGCCTCTGCAATAACAAAACCGTTTCAGAGTCGTAATCGCCTGAACGCGGACGACGAGAAAGAAATATCGCAACCAAAAACGGAGTCGAAATAATCACCGTAGCAAGACACATCACATAATTCAAAAACGGGGCATGACTATGAATAAAATTCTCATTAATAAACGGCGCCGCCGCATAACGACACCCAATCGCAATCCCAATAATTATCACTGAATTAAGCAAAATTTTTATTCCATGAACCCTCCAAATCAATCCAATCGTTCCATGCTTGCCCGTGTATCGCATCGCCGATTCATACTTCAAAAGAGATTGCCTCAACCGCGTCGGAATCCTCATCTCTAAATGATCCGAAACAAAACCAGAATACTTTATTAAATACGGCGTCGTAAATGTCGTAATCGCCGAAACCGCTACCGCAATAGGATATAAATTACTGTCCAACACATTAAGCTTCGTCCCTAACATTGCAATAATAAACGAAAATTCGCCAATCTGCGCCATGCTCATCCCAGACTGCATCGAACTTTTTATATTACAACCAGACAACAACGCCCCAACCGCCGTGCCAAGAAATTTACCAAAAATCGTTATTGCCGTCATCAAAATTATTATTCCAAAATTATTGACCAAAATCTGCGTGTCAATCAACATCCCAACAGATACGAAAAAAATCGCCGAAAAAAGATTTTTCACCGGCACAATCAATTCCTCAATCTTCGACCCCTTGACCGTCTCCGCCAACAACGACCCCATCACAAACGCACCCAACGCCGACGAAAAACCAACCTTCACCGCTATTATTACCATCATAAAACAAAACGCTATCGAGATTATTAAAAGTATCTCGTCAGTCAAAAGTTTACGACATATCTTGAAAAATAACGGCAATAAATATATCCCAAGTATAAACCAAAGTATCAAGAAAAACACAAGTTGTAACGACGATTGAATCAACTCTACGCCAGAGAAACTCTTAGTTACGGCAATTGAACCAAGCAAAACTAAAAGTAAAATCGCTATTATATCTTCAACAATAAGCACGCCGAAAACAATCGACGCAAAATTGACTCCCTTTAGATTTTGCTCGTCAAACGCTTTGACAATAATCGTCGTTGAAGACATTGACAGAATCGCGCCAAGAAACAAACTGCTCATTGTGTCCCATCCTAATATTTGTCCGACCGCAAAACCGATAAGTATCATACAGAGTATTTCAAACGACGCCGTTATAGTCGCCGCCTTGCCAACATGAGTAAGTTTACGAAAACTAAATTCAAGTCCAAGACCAAACAACATAAAAATTACGCCAATATTCGACCACGTCTCAATGCCTACTTTATCGTGAACTACCGGCAAGAATTGAAAATTAGGTCCGACAAGAAATCCAGCAATCAGATAGCCCAGCACAATCGGCTGCTTGAGCCACTTAAATAACAGCGTCATGACAGCGGCTGCCATCAGGATTAAACCTAAATCTTGGATTAGTTCCGGCAATTCCATTTTTCGTTACCAATTTTATTTTAAAGTTACAAAGGGGACGTTGAGGACGCTGTTGTTTACAATCTGAATTAAGAAACTCAAGAGACAAATAAATATTCCGTTAAAATATCTCTGCTGATACCTCTATTACAACTAATACAACTAATACAACTAATAATACGCCTAATTCTTTTTAACTTGAACTTTTTCTATTCTTCTTCTTGTTGCTTCGATGACAGTGAAAGTTGCTCTTTGCGATTCGTGTTCGTATTCTACAGATTCACCGATTTCAGGTACGTGTCCTAGCGTTGAGAAAATGAATCCTGCGACGGTGTCGTAGTCTTCTTCTTCTGGTAGATTAAGTCTTAGCGTTTCGTTTAATTCATCTACTCGAACTTTTCCGAGAACATCAAAAGTATCTATTCCGGTTTCGCGAATATCTATAATTTCAACTTGCGGGTCGTGTTCGTCTAGTATTTCTCCGACGATTTCTTCTAAAATATCTTCGAGCGTAACGATACCGGCAACGCCGCCGTATTCGTCGAGAACTATAGCTAGATGTCCTTTTGTGCGTTGTGTGGAATCGTCGTCGGCGGCGGATGGTTTTGTATTTTGAAATTCTTGCAGTAGAGTTGCAACAGGTTTTGTTTCTGGAATGAACAGAGGTTCTTTCATTAGTTCAGTCCACGCGCGTCGGTTATTATCGTCAGACGCTGCGAGTTCTTTGAGAATATCTTTCGAATGAATTACGCCGACTATTTCATCACGGTTTTCGCGATAAACAGGAATTCGCGAGTGCGGAATAGTGATTACAGCGTCGAGCATTTCTTCCCATGTTAAGTTATCTGGGATACTTTTCATATCGGTTCGCGGGGTCATAATTTCGGAGACGATAAAATCTCCGAGTTCCATTACGCCTTCGATCATCTCGCGGGCGTCTTCTTCGAGCAGACCTTCGCGATGTCCTTCTGTAACCATTGTTCTGATTTCGTCTTCGAATGCTGAACCTTCGTCGTCGTTTTCTTCGGTTTCTCCGGCGAGGCGTCGTAGGAAAACGTCGAAAAACCGGTCGCAAAGAATCAGAGGATAGAGAATAAACGACAATAAATCCCAGATATTCCACGTGTAGTAGATAAAATGAGTTCCCCAGATTTTCGACGTAGCTCTTGGAATCCAAAATTCGAAACAGACGAGTGAAATTATTGTAACGATAATTAAAATTATCCAATTTTGATATGCCGCGAGCCAATTAGAGTCGAATCCTGAAACGGCGAGTTTATTATTTTGAATTAGAAAAAGCGTAAGACCCGTAAGAAAAATCACAACACAGATAAGTCTAAAAATTCCTGCGGCAACAGCGGCGGATTCATGGCGTTTTAAGATACGCGAAATTTTTTGCGCAGTTCGATTTTTTTTCTCGTTTGGTTTCTCTGATTCTCCGTTCCCGTTTGATTCGTTATTATTTGAATTATTATTTCGATCAACGCCGCTATGGAGATAAAAACTTTCCAACGTATGCCGAGAAAACGACCTAAGCGATGTCGCGCCAACTGATAGAAAACAGATCAATATAAGACCAATTATAAAAAAACAGATCATCAAATTTGTTGATAAGGTGAATAATAAGGAAAAAATTCTGAATTCGGAATAGGAATTTCAGAATAGGAAAATATAGTTATGAATAAATTAGGTTTCAGGAATCGGAATTTTGAATTTACGCTTACAGCTTTTTCGCTTTCTCAAAAAAATAAATTGACCAGCTTAATAATAACAAAAAATAATCGTTACAGAAAACCATTATAAGGTTAAACATCTTATAATCAATATCATCTCTTTCAATCCCCCCCTAAAAATGGGTAACCGTTCACGGTTTTTTTAAAACCATATTATTTTTTGGGGGGACATTGGAGACAAAGGGGACGTTGGGGACACTGGGGACACACTAATTTAAAAACCATGATTAACGACTCAACTGAAAAAAACAGTTTTTAAAAAAGAGAATTTTTTTTCTTTAAATTTTGTCCCCCGCCGAGCCATCAATCCCATATCTCAAACAAGAACGTCCCCAGCGTCCCCAATGTCCCCTTTGTCCCCTAAGTCCCCCCAAAAAATTATCTTTGGCTTTTTAAAACCATATTATTTTTTTCTTGTGAACAGTTACAAAATTCCCCAATTATCCGTGTTTAAAAATAATTCCGAATTTAAAAACCGTGAATGGTTACAAAAAATAAAGAATAAATTTGATTGACGTTTTTCTGCCCGCGATTCGTAATAATCTAGCGGGACGGCTGGTGATCGTCTTTTACCTGCGCCGCGATTTTGTTTTGGAGTCATTGGGATCTCCGTTGAGTAAATCAATAAAATCGCATAGAGGAATTCCTCCGAAGCGTCCGTTTAGATAATCTTCTTCGTACAATGAATTCGGAGGAATTTTAAACTCTGCGAAATTAGTTAATCGACTTGAAAAATTCGCGTTCTTGTCCATAAACCAAACTTGATCGCGACGTAATAATTTTTTACGCAACGGAT
>JAITAZ010000244.1 GCA_031283825.1 Planctomycetaceae bacterium
AAGTTTTCAAACACGATATCGACGACGAACTCTACGACCGAATGAGAGGTCCCGTCGAAAACGTTACGATACTTGCTACCGCATACGCAAAAGATACGACAAAAAGACACGAACCAATACTGCTCGCGATTGATTACGGCAAAGGTCGAGTATTTCACACAACACTAGGACACGACGTACCGCAAATTAAGACGACGGCTTTCATCGTTACATTTTTACGCGGCGCAGAGTGGGCGGCAACGGGAAAAGTTACAATCCCCGTTCCAAATGACTTAAAAGATGAATCCGAAAAATAATCTTTTACCGTGAGCTAAAGTATTCAGTTAGCATTCCGGTTTAATAAAGCGTAATCCCTACGGGATGGTAATGAATTTTAAGTAACCGTTCACGAGTTTTTGTTGACTTGTGAAAAGTAATTTTATTGCAATAGAATTGTCGAAAATTATTTATGGGCGATATAACCCTAAATATCAAAAAGAGAAAGGAACCCTAATTATGTCCAGAATTAAAGGAACTAAAACAGAAAAGAATTTACTTAAAGCGTTTGCGGGCGAGTCTCAGGCGCGTAATCGTTATACTTTTTTTGCGTCGAAGGCGTCGGCGGAGGGGTATGAGCATATTGCTTATATTTTCACGGAGACGGCGGCGCAGGAACAGGTTCATGCGAAACAATTTTTCAAGTATCTTGATGGCGGCGGTGCTCTTGAGATAACGGCGTCGTATCCGGCGGGGACAATATTAACAACGGAAGAAAATCTGTTAGCGGCGGCGGATGGCGAAAAAGAAGAATGGACAATTTTATATCCAGAATTTGCAAAAATCGCCAAAGAAGAAGGTTTTGACGATGTCGCTCAAACTTTCAATGCAATAAGTATTGCCGAGAAACAGCATGAAAGACGTTATCGCGGATTTTTAGAGCATATTAAAACAGGCGATTTATTCCAGCGTACCGGCGTAATTTGGCGATGTCGAAATTGCGGATATGTAAGTAGTACGCCGTCTGCTCCAAAAATTTGTCCAGCGTGTAAACATCCGCAATCATGGTATGAAATTCTCGCCGAAAATTGGTAATGAGAATTTTGTAATTATTTTTTGAACGAGAACAAATGTTTCTTGTAACCGTTCACGGATTTTTAAATTTGAAATTATGTAATATTAGTCGGAAAATTTATTTTGGATTTTGCGTTGTAACAATTTATTAGTGACTTTTAGCGTTTTTAAATTGCTAAACCCAATGTAGAGACGCAATGCTTTGCGTCTCTATCGGTGATCTTTTGATCGAACAATGAGACGCAAGGCATTGCGTCTCTACTGTTGGTTTAGCCATTCAAAAACGGTTACAAACAAATATTCCACAAGATGTATTACGTTATTTTTTGCGTTTTAAAAAGACGTCTAGCAAAAATAATAGAATTATTGTAACGAATAATTGAGATCTTAATGAAATGTTTTTTAATACGGGTTTGTTTGGGAGTTGTAGAGTCTCTGACGGAGTGGGGTTGAATTTTCCGCCGGATAATTCGGCGATTTTTTTTAATAACTTGACGTTTACGTTTTTTTTCTGTAGTTCTTTTGAATTATCGATTATTATTGCTCGCGCGTGTTGGAGGATTGTTTGTTGTTCTTTTGTTTGAAGTTGCATTTGCAATTGATAGATTCCGCGACTGGTTTTAGTTCTGTTTATGTTGAAAATCGCTTTGTAGCGTCCGGCGGCGATTTGGTCAAACGGGATTTTTTGTTTCAATAAATCAGGAGTAACAATTGTCAAAATTCCAGTTGCTTCGTTGATAAAACGGTCTTCCGAATCTGTTATATCGATTTCGACTTCGATTTTTTCATTGACAAATTTACATTCTATGACAGCGTTATCCGACTTCTGTTGTTTTATTACGAATCTGATAATTTGACTCCATAATTTTGAGAAATCATTCCATATCAACCATTCTGCCGCCCATTGATTTTTTACGTCCGAAGTAAAAGCCGCCGCGATTCCGATTCCGTATCTTCTCCAACTTAAAAGCGGTTCGCCGGTCTCTGTTGCGAGAATAATTTTCGACGTCGTTTTTGATTTTGTTTTGACAAATCCGAGTAGCGGCGGAATTTGGTCTAGCGTTATTCCGTCGAGAACCGTATTTTTTGTAACGATAATTGGAACAAATGGAATTTCGCTAATTGCAGATTTACCCGACAACATTGTCTCGCTGACAAAAATTTGCGGCACAGATTTTAAGTCTTCCGCGCGATAGTATCGACCATTTCCTAAATCGGCGATTTGTCGTAATAATTCGTCGTCTTTGGAATCACCGACGCTAATTATTGTAACGGTAATTCTTGCGGCGGCGAATCGTTTCATCAGCGATTCGAAATCGTCCGATTCGTTTTTGCCGTCGGTCAGCAGAATAACGTGTTTTGACGTCGTATTCAACCAATCGAGCTGTTCGTAAGATTCTTGTAATGCGGCGTAAATATTTGTTCCTCCGCCAGATACAATACCGTTAATTGCCGAGCGAATCGTTGTCTGAGAAGACGCTTTTTGAGTCGGAACAATAACATGCGGAATTGCGTCGTAAGCAATTATTGAAATGAAATCATTCGGCGACAGCAAATCAACTGCAACTTTTGCCGACTCTTTAGCGATTTTAATTTTCTCTCCGCTCATCGAACCAGAGCGATCAATAACCAACGCGAGAGCTATCGATGATTTTTCTTTTTCATCGTCGAAATTGCATCGAACCGGCAGAATATCTTCGACGACCGTTTTATAATATCCGCCTTGACCAAAAGAGCGTTCGCCGCCGAGCATTATCAAGCCTCCGCCGAATGTATAAACGTAATCGCGGAGTAAATTCATTTGTTGTAACGAAAATGCAGACGCTGGAACGTCGGAGATTATTATTGCGTCGAATTGCATGAATTTGTCGGAGGTTTTAGGTATTCCTTCAATCGGGCGAGTTTCTATTTTGAATCCGTGTTCTGATAATGCCGAAACAAAATCGGCTAAAATTTCGGGCGAAGAATCGATTATCAGAATATGCGGCGGAGTTTCGACAACTGAAATTTTACGCGAGATATTATTTTCTTGAACGGTATCGTTGACTGATTCAATATTGACTCTAAAAGTTTGCAAGCGGTCGTCGGACGCAATTTGTTGAAAACGAAATTTATTTTCTCCGGCGGAGAGTTGTTTGGTTGCGGAGTGAATTTTAAATTCGTTACGAAAAATAAAAATATCAGTTTCGGTCGATTGATTACTGTAGATTGTCAGATCGATATTAAACGGTTCGCCGGATTTTAATTGGGCGGGAACGATAAATTCGGAGACGGAAATTTCCGGTAATTTCGATTCGGGAATTGGCACGGTTGAAATTGGAGTCTTGCAATGAGCCGCAGCAGCAATTGAATTTCCAACTGTTTCGTTACCGTCGGAAATAAGCGTTATCATGCAATTAAAATCGGACGAGTTCGATAAACTTTCCGCCAGTTTAATTGCAGACTCAATATTAGTTTCGTCCGACCAGTAGAGTTCAGAGTCAGTTTTAGAGTCGATTGCCGTTGCGTGATTTTGTTGAGTCTGATTTTGAAACTGGTTTTGAGAATCGTTTTGAGAATCGTTTAATTTTTGTTGCGCAAATTCAGACAATTTTGGATCTCGGGCGAAAGAGATAAACGAGCGTTTAATTTTTTTATTTGAGTTTGATGAATCTTGTAGAAATTTCAGTATGAATTCGCGGGTTTCGGAGTTGATGCTTTTGCTTTCGTCGATAAGAAAAATCTGTTGAAATTCGTCAACTGGGCGTTTGATTGACAATCCGGCAAAGACTAGCGTAAACAATAGAATAATAATTGTACGAATAAACCAAAGAGTCCGTTGGAGAGTAATTTTCTTATCGTTTTGATGTCGTCCGTACCAATAAAACCAATTAACCCAAAAGAGTAATCCTCCTATTAAAAAAATAAACAAAAATATCGAATTGGTCAGTTCGAGATACATAAATTATTTGTAACCTTTCACGGGTTTTTAAATTCGGATTTGAATTGCTAAACCAAATGTAGAGACGCAATGCCTTGCGTCTCTACATTTGGTTTAACGGTAACCGTTCACACAAATCCTACGCCCTGAAAGGGCAACGGAATAAAATATTAGTAATCTATCAGTGGAATAATTTTACTGGACAATTTTATTTTTCATTGTCCTGCAAGGACAGTACATTATTAACCGTATGCTTTAGCATACGGTAACGGCAATAACACATTTAAATGTCCCGCTAGGGACGACACTTGATATTCAGAACGAGATACAATTTTTTTGCGTTATCAAGTGTCGTCCCTAGCGGGACTGAAGAATCTACGATTCAACGAAAATACAATGCTGTTAAAAATATTCCACTGATATATTACAAATATTTTATCCGTTTACAAAGCATTATTTTCTTTATCCGCGATTATCCGTTTTTAAAAATTCCACTGAATCATTACGAAATTTATCCCTCAACCCTAGAAATTCAAGGGATCCCGACCTCTAACAACATAACTTGGAGGTTACTCGCCGTGATATTTGATAGCAAATTTGTGATAACAACTGCTTAATCCGCGATATTTAACGGGTAATTTTTGTTTAATTGGATAATTACGGACATTTTTTGCCGTGAAATAAATTTTGCAACTATTGTCAAAAAAAATTTTTTGGGAGAAACTCTTATAAAACAAGGATAAACGTGTTTTGTCTTTTTAATTTTAATAATTCTGACAGATTTTGGCATAAGGGTTGCAACTACCTTAAAATCCGAATAATCTATAAATCAGGTACGATTGATTCCTTTTTTATAGATGCAAATATCACTTCGGAGACCGCGTATGTTGAATTATTATGTCGATAATTCAATTAAGTTATGCGGTAGTAAATGAATATCGAGGTTAGTTAGCGGTGGAAACAACTTAGATCTATCTGTTGACTTCAAATAACGAAGTCATAAAAGGAGATTTACAAATGAAAAAGAACAATGAAATAAGGTCAATTGTTCAACATGAAATCAATTTTGAGCAAAATGTAACCGCCCAAAATTCGCAAAATTCCCAAATTTTAACAAATGTTAAAATAGGCAAGGGGGGGGGGGCAGACAACTTTAATTTTAGGAGTCGCTTGGATTACGATGCTTTTGACAACGCTGTCAAACCTTCTTTTTGCGTCTTTGGTTTTACGTTGGTTGAGCTTTTGGTTGTAATTGCAATTATTGGCATTTTGATAAGCTTGTTGTTGCCCGCAGTTCAAGCGGCACGAGAAGCGGCAAGAAGATTAAGATGTTCCAATAATCAGAAACAAGTTGTACTGGCAATGCACAACTATCACGACGCCTATCAAACATTACCGCCCGGAGCACGCGCTTATTCTTATGGAACATGGGCGATAAGTCTATTGGGTTTCGTTGAGCAAAATTCAATCGCAGAACGTTACAACTGGCAATATGGATATTACGACGAAACTAATTCTGAAAATCGTACAATAATAGTCAACTTAGCACTTCCTTTATACACTTGCCCTTCTGATAATAATCTCAACAAAAATAACGGCGGTTATTATGATACCCGCGAACATAATTACGTTGCTTGCATGGGACGGGAAGGCGTATATTTTTATCATTATAGACGCGCTCCGGGGCGTTCAACTCAAAACTGTCTAGTAGATGGCGTAAGTTTTGATAATCAATCCCGATATAATGCCGTATTTACCGGCTCTTGCTATCAATCAAGTGCTTCGTTCCCGCTTACAACATCATTAACGGATATTTCTGATGGAACTTCTAATACGGTTGCATTGTCAGAAACGGTTCAAGGAGTTCCGATAGATAGTTCTCATATCGATCCGCGCGGTTCGATTTGGGGCGGAGATTGGTGTTATTTTACTACAAAATTATCGCCTAATACGACTTCTCCTGATATCCTGTGGGCAGATGGCACGGTACATACGCAACATCCGGTACAGATGTTTGATTACGCAAGTAATAGTCAGGTATTAAGCGATTATGCCAGTTTAGCTCCAGAAAAAAACTAGACCGTAGCGGCGGCGCGAAGTTGGCATGTCGGAGGCGTCAATGCCGGACTTGGAGACGGTTCTATTCGTTTTGTTACGAATCAGGTTAATCTTGAAATTTGGAATGCCGCCGGTTCGACAAATGGCGA
>JAITAZ010000276.1 GCA_031283825.1 Planctomycetaceae bacterium
AAAAATTTCCAATTCCCGAAGAAGAACGTTTACCGGTTATTGATACGCCTATTACAGAACGAGAATGGATGCTACTGGAATTTGCAACAAAGAATGTGAAAATTCCGATTGTCGAAGTAATATTGCAACCGCATGAAACAGTGCGGAAAGATAAATTTCTATATGACATTACAACGCAAAAACTTTTGACGTCGCCCACATTGCTGCAAGTCGCTGACGACGGAAAATCGGGATCGGGATCGCTTCTAAAAATGATGCAAACAGAAAGTAATGTAAAAATTAATAATATAAAATTTCACATTGAAACGCGGCTCGATAATAAGTGGCAACTAAATTTTTTAATCGAAAATAAAGATACTCTGCCTGTTATCATAGAACGTGTTCGTATTGGAAGTATTCCCGCTTTTCAAAGTAAAAAGAATCATGATTTATGGAATTTTAACTTGCAAATGTTTAACATTGATTATCGTAAACAAATACTCGAACAACCAATATTTGTACAGTTAAGTAATGGATACCAAATTAAATGCGTTTTACCTTTTTAATAATTCTTATTGGTTAATAAAAAACAAGTTTTTAGAAGTTCCCTACATTTAATTTGGCGATTAGATGTAATTATTCAGACGTAATTTTTATTCTATTTTGTTTTGTCTTTTGTAAGACCTCTGTTGAATATTTATAAAAAACTTCTAACTAATTTGTCAGATTGATAAATTTTTGATCTTAATATTATTAGTAAAGTCAATGTAACTTTACGGTAACCTTTCACGGTTTTTTAAATTCGGAATTATGAGATTTTTAAACATAGATTTTTATAACTGTAGCTCAAACGCAATGCGATCTACAGTCCAATATGTTGTTGATTGAGAAATTGCCCTCTAATTGACAGACAGTTGACAGACGTTATATTTATCGCTCGTTTTTTGCAAAGTCGAAAAAAAAATGACAAAAAAATGATCAATTTTGTCAAATTAATCCCATTTTTTTTCTTTAAATTGATATTTAAGTCATTCAAAAATAGAAATTTGCAATACCAACGTTACAAAAGCCCCCCAGATCTGGTGGGTTCTGAAACCTATCATTTTGAGCAAATGTCCGTCATTGCTGTTACAAAAGCCCCCCAGATCTGGGGGGTTCTGAAACTTAAATTCCTGCTTAGTCAAGCAATTACTCTGTTACAAAAGTCTCCAAGATTTTGGGGTTAGAACTTACATTTAAATTGGCGATTAGATGTAATTATTCAGACATAATTTTTATTCTATTTTGTTTTGTCTTTTGTAAGACCTCTGTTGAATATTTATAAAAAACTTCTAACTAATTTGTCAGATTGATGGACTTTGACCTTATATATTATTAGCAAAGTCAATTCTAAAGAAGACAATATTATTAAGAACGACTTCTAAAAATTAGAATTTTTGTAACGAAAATTACCGTATCGCCAATTGATGATACGTCAACAATCATTTTTATTTTGGAGGCATAAATATGTCGCGTCGAATAACTGTTTGGAAAGGCGGAAGAAGATTTAAGCTCGTTAGCGGTCGAAGTTATGTTTATCAAAACGGTAAATTTTATCGTCGTCATAAGGGCAGTTCAGGTTGTTTAATATACGTTATTATCATTTTAGCGTTGTTATTTTTATTGTAATCAACCTGAAATATTTTTGAGAACCCGTTGAACTTTATTACAAATCGTTTTTAAATATTCAACAGAGAATCTCATTTTTTTATCCGGTAAAATAATTGTCAGCTCATGTAGGCAATCTTTCGGCGAAAGGTTGTCTATCTACTGAAAGTTACTTTTTGTATAAAACTCGTACTATGAATTTCGACGGTGCAAAAGCATAAAAGCCGGCTTTCCGATTAGGTAAGCCGGAGACTCAAACCGAAAATTCAAGTGTAAACAGTTTAAAAGTAGTATAGTATCAATTTTAACAAGATTTATGAGGTAATTTATGTTAGGTTTCATTTTAGGAATTATTGTGGTTGCTTGCTGTCGTAAATACGCATTTCGCGGTGGGAATTTCGACTCGTTTATTGTTGACATTATCATTGTCGCTATTCTTACAATTATATTTAATGCGATGTTACTAAGCAGCTAACGTTTCGGTTATGCTTTTCATTGTCGTAAGAGAATCACTCAAAATTAATTTTAATATACGAGAACACAGAAAATTTGTAACCGCTCACAGGTTTTTCAACACGGATAACAGGGGAAATTTTTAAACACAGATTTTCACGGATTAGGCGGATACAAATGACGTTTTGTGAACGTTACCAATAATTAAATAATTGTGTTCGTTGTAAATTCCCTTTTGACCTATCCGTATTCACCAAAAAAATCCGATATTATCCGCGTTTAAAAAATCCCTCTATTATCCGCGTTTAAAACCGTGAACGGTTACGATAATTTCATGTCGTGTGGACGCGCATTATGTCAGTTGTTATATTATATTGACGCGAGTTGATAATATGGATCAATTTGTGTTGCGTAGAAATTGGGTAAGGCGTCGGCAGTTGAAGCCGGCAGTTTAATATTAGAGCTAACTATTTTATGAAATTCAGATGTCTGATAATTTAACCAATAATTGCCGTTTAGAAATTGTCGATTCGATTGAACAAGATCGGAGTACAGATTCTGTAGAAAATAAAGAGTCAACTCAAACTGCCGAATCGGAGCGGATTGACGAGCTTAATCGTCGTATAGAAATTCTTAGCGAGCGGTTGTCTCAATCGCAACGTTTAAGCGCGATAGGAGAATTGACAAGCACGACTGTTCACGAATTTAATAATATTCTGACGACTATTATTAACTACGCGAAACTTGGGATGCGTCATGTTGACAAAACGTCGCAAAAAAACGCATTTGAGAAAATTTTAACAGTTGCAAACAGAGCCGCAAAAGTTGCAACGACAATTTTAGCGGCGGCAAAAAATCGGAAACAATCTCTTGAACCGACAAATTTAATTACGCTTGTTGACGACGTAATGTTGTTGCTTGGACGCGAATTGAACAAGTACAAAATTGTTATAGAGAGATATTTTCCGCAAAACGCGCCTGAAATTATGGCAGACGGCAATCAGATTCAGCAGGTGTTGATTAACTTGTTGGTCAATGCGAGACAGGCGATGAAAAACGGCGGAAGATTGATTCTAAAAATTATACACGACGAAGAAAACGAAATGCTGGATTTGACCATTCGCGATTATGGTTGCGGAATTGACGAAAACGAATTACCTCATATTTTCGACAGATTTTATTCAACAAAATCAGGTCCAGACGAAACGGGAAAAGGCGGAACAGGACTAGGTCTTGCGGCGTGTAAAGAAATTATCGAACAACACAAAGGCGTTATTCGTGTTGAGAGTAAATTAGGAAAAGGAACTGCATTTACTCTAAAATTGCCGACAGTGATTCGAGCAAAATTAATCGAATTACAACAAGAAAAAGAAAATTAAAAAAATTTTTCTAGCATTTAGTTTGTAGTGTATTTTTGGGGCAACCGTTCATGCAAAAGAGAAAAAATCTTACGCCATGAAAGGGCGGCGTTTATTAGCCTACTGCAACGCGGCGGGTTAAAATTTTATGAATCCGACGGTTTGGGCGTCGCGGAATTTCATAGCGAGAGTTTTATAATAGTATGACAATTGCAGGGGAAAAAATAATTATCAAGTTATCGCGCGAGTTGTTTAATTGGACTTGCGAGCAGCGCGGCTTTGGGCGTCGGGTTGGACTTGTTCCGACGATGGGCAATTTGCATGAGGGACATATTAGTCTGATTCGGTCGGCGTGTCGCGATTGTGAATCGGTGATTGTTTCGATTTTTGTCAATCCGATGCAATTTGGGCAAAACGAGGATTTTAATCTTTATCCGCGAACTCTTGACGCTGATAAGCAACTTATTGAGTCGTCGAATTTTCGTAGTGAGTTGAGGTTATTTGTTCCTGAAGTTTCGGAGATATATTCGTTGGGATTTAATTCGTCGGTTCATGTTGGCGGCGTTACGGAGACGTTGGAGGGCGCATTTCGTCCGACGCATTTTGATGGCGTAGCGACGGTGGTATTAAAGTTATTTAATATTTCGGGTGCGGATGCGGCTTATTTTGGGTTGAAAGATTATCAGCAAGTTTGCGTTATTAGGAAGATGGTTTTTGATTTGAATATTCCGATAGACATTATTACTTGTCAGACAATTCGGGATGTTGATGGAGTAGCGTTGAGTAGTCGTAATTCGTATTTAACAACATCGCAGAGGGTGCAAGCAACGGTTATTTCGCAGAGTCTGACGATTGCGGAGAATCTTATTAAAAACGATAGATGTAAAAGCGTTGAAAAAATTATTGATGCAATGCAAAAAAAAATTCTAAATACCGCCGACGCCAAGATCGATTACATATCAATTGTAGAACCAGAAACGCTAAAAGAATTAAAATCTCTTGACGGATATTCAGAAGTTGTAGTTTTACTAGCGGTAAAAATAGGCTCAACGAGATTAATAGACAACAAAATCATTACAATAGCGTAATAGAATTTTCGTAACCTTTCACGGATTTTTTAAAAACTATATTATTTTTTGAGGGGACACTCTAATTTAAAAAACATGATTAACAACTCAATAAAAGACAACATCTTTTAAAAAGTTTTTTCTAAGTTTTATCCCCCGAGTCATTAACCCCAGATTCTAAACAAGAATGTCCCTTCTGTCCCTCACGTCCCCTTAAAAAACAGCGACTAAATCGGGAATCTCTAAAAATTAATTTTAAACCACAGAAGACACAGAGAAAATTTTAATTTGAATCAAAACATAATTTAAATTTATTAAAGGGAACTTCTAAAAACTAATGTTAGAAGGAACGCGGGCGTCTCGCCTGCATGACAAACGCCTAAATATGCGGTCGAGACGACCGCGATCCTAATAAAAATAAATTTTACATGAGGTTTTTAGATGTTCCCTAAAGTAAAAAATTATGGATTTAAATCAAAATTTAATTTAATTTTTAAAAAATATTCTCTCTGTGAACTCTGTGTTCTCTGTGGTTAATAAAAAAACGAGTTTTTAGAAGTTCCCACAACTGAATAACTACAAAAAATAACCCGAGTACGTGCATTTCTGCGCGTATCGGGTTATAACACGGTTTTTGCTGACAATATTGCTGACAATATTGCTGATTTATTTTTGGTTTACGATATAGGTTGCTTGTTTTATATTTCCTTTTTGATTTATGTAAGTTGGTTGTCTGACGATTTGCTGTTTTGTCGTTGTTGTTATGACTTTTTGTTCTAATCTGTTTGGCGGTACGATTATTGATTGTTTTTTCATTGAGGATTGATTTGTCGTTGGATTTGAGTTTTCAAATTGTATTCCGTCTTGTATTGTACCGGAACAGTTTTGGCAACCGGTGATTGACGGGCTGCAAGGCGAGCATGGATCGACGAAGTCGTGAGATTGATAACAGTTATCGCCTAAGTAAATTTCATTTCCGCATCCGCAACTTGGGAATATTTCACAATTTCTTCCTGCTGAATTTAGGACGTTTCCTACGACTAGAAACGGCGTTGCAACAACAGACAGGGCTGCTTCTCCAACGAGTCTTACGCTATCGGCAAGTTGTACGATACAATTTGAGCAAGGATAACCGCTCTGGCAACCGACTCTTCCACAAGCGATATGGTTCTGATAAACTTGGGGAGTGCATGGGTCGCAAGTTGTTTCGCATACAATGGTTTCTCCGCAAGCTCCCGTGTGATCGATTCCGCCGTCAACGTAATCGACGACTCCTCCAGAACCATGTGCGCAAACGCCCGGAAATAAACAAGGATTGCGAAATCCTACCGGTGAATAACAAGCACAACCGATTGTCGAAACTATCGACAACAACATAATAAAAATTAGAAAATTTCGTTTCATTGTTTTTACCTCGACTGGGTTTAAATTTTAATGCGATTTTCTTTATTGTAAAAATTCTGTGATATATTTCCGTAATACATAATGCTTTAGCAATTCATATTGATATTCAACTCTTGATATTCAACTCGCAGTGTGGAAGTGTGGATTCGGCGATTACTAAAAATTAGGGTGCGAATTGCATAAAACAAGTTTGAATTTTTTTGACCTCTTGCCTAGCTGGTAAAAGTTATCGGCAAGGAATAATCGGAATATTTAGAAAAATCGGAATAATCAGAAAATTTTTACACAAAACTTAAAACCAATCGCTTGTAAATCAGAATTATTCAACATTTGGCTTTTATTTTATTCCAAGAAAGAAAGGACGAAATTCTACACTTTTTAGAATCCATTCAAGAACGCGACTGTAAACTAGTAGATAATATTTCAGAGAAATATTACGATTTTCTGAATTTTGACCATGTGATGCCTAGTCGGCGCATTTTGGCTCTTAATGTGTGAGGATTTACCTTTAATAACGCCGCCGTACCGTAATTGCCTTCAATTATTCCGTTTGTCAAATCTAACGCCGCCTCAATATGACGCTTTACCGCGTCGTTTAAAGATATAAAATTAGCTATCTCCGCCTCCCGACGCTTTGCCTCTAACTGATCTTGTTCCTCCTGCGAAATCTCCAATGTCAACTTGTCCGATTCCAATTGTTGTTGCGCAAATTCCGCCTCTTGATTTTTTTTTCTTCGCGATAACTTGACTCGTTCAGATTTCAATTCCTTCACCGGTAACGGAACGTCCGAGTCTCCATCAACAACTTCAACTTCAACATCAGCATTAACATTAACATCGATATTAGCAGAATCCTCTTTTGCCAAATCATTTGTAGAATTAGAGACCAAAGGCGGCGTGTCTATACTGTCTTTTGCAATATCTTTTATTGAATCATCGTTTGATGAATTGTCATCAATAATATTGTTATCGTTGACCTTGCTTGAACGATCAATATTCCGACTCGACAAATTTTCCATCACGCTGAATGCAGTCGGGTCAAAATAACTTTCGTTCTCTAATCTCAACTCCCGCAACGTCTCCACAAGAGCAAGCCGCCGCCCCTCGCCAAGCAACACCGCACGATCCATAACCGCGCCAAACTCGCGGATATTGCCGGGCCACTTGTACATGCTCAAAATGTTAATGTCTTCGCAACTAATGTTTATCTCCGGCAAACCAAATTTCGACACCGCACGTTTCGCAAAATAAAACGCAAGCTCTGTCAAATCTTCCATCCGCTCCCGCAACGGCGGAATCCTTATCGGAAAAACAGATATTCTATACCACAAATCCTCGCGAAACTTGCCCTCGTTTACCATCTGACGTAAATTCCGATGAGTTGCCGCTATCACGCGGACATCCACTCTTATCGTCTTGCCGCTACCCCCGACCGATTCAAAACTTCCATCTTGAAGCACTCGCAAAAATCTAACTTGCGCCGCAAGAGGCAACTCGCCAATCTCATCCAGTAACAATGTCCCGCCGTTGGCAGATTCAAACCAACCTTTGCGTTTTTCCATCGCCCCTGTAAACGCACCTCTTTCGTGTCCAAAGAGATAAGAATCTATCAACTCCGAAGGAACTGCGCCGCAATTCACCTTGATAAAAGGCAACTTCACCCGACGAGATTGCTCATGAATATGACGCGCAAATACCTCCTTGCCGCTGCCTGTCTCGCCAAGAATCAACACCGGAACATCTGACTTCGCAACAAGCCCCGCTCGCTCAAGCACAGACCGAAGTCCGGCATTATGTCCAACAATACTATCCATAACCAGTTTATGATTTCATTTGTTAAGCTTTGTAAATATTCTATCGCAGTTTTTTTTAAGGGGACGATGGGGACATTTGGGTTTAAAATCTGTTTGAAAGACTCAAGAGCAACGTCTTTTGAATCGCTAATTTACGATTTCAAACAGCGACGTCCTCATTGTCCTCTAAGTCTCCTTTGTCCCCTAAAAATTATAACTGAATATTTACCAAATTATCATCTCTTGCAACCTTTATGCCGTATAGCAAAAAAATTATACATTATGACTAAAACATTTTCTATTCGACAAATTTGACCAAATCTAACGATTTTCGTGATAAAATAGGCAGTTTACAATTTGTCAAAATTCTAATTAGCCGAGAAACGGCAATTTTTTGCCGGAAAAATCAAAATTACAAAAAAAATTGCCCGTTATATTACACGGCTACCCGTTAAATACAACTGGGAAACTAAATTTATCGACGATCTCAAAATCTGCCCGTGATATTTAACGGGCAAAGGACAAAAAAATATCTACTGAATTTAGGGGATAATGAGAACGAAGGGGACATTTGAGGATTTGGAAAGACTCAAGAGTAATGTCTTTTGAGTCGTTATTCTACGATTTCAAACAACGACATCATCTAGTTAGAATGTGTAAAATTGATTCCAAAATCTTTTGTAAAGCTATCAGTCTAAAACTATAACACGCTTTTTATTTGATGGTTATGCAAATGATTTACACAAAATATTACTCATGTTACGCAGTATTTGTCCGTCAGTAGGCGTTTATTGATCAGGTTGATCACCGATCAGGTAGGTGACCTCAAGGGGGACAAAGCTGTTGTTTTCTATTGAGTCATTAATCCCAGATTTAAGTTAGTGTGTCCCCAATGTCCCCCAAGTCCCCTTTGTCCCCAACGTCCCCCCAAAAAAATAATATGGTTTTTATTCTCTTCCAAGACTATTTTCAAAACACATTATTTTAAAAGAGGACAATGGGGACATAATAGTTTCAAATCAGCGATTGAGCGACTCAATTGACAAAACTCATCAGAAAAAATATCCTACGAACCTTTTACTCTTGACTGTTATACCTTTAAAAACTTCTTGTTGTGAGGTTGGGTTCTCCTCCGGCGGATAGTATTTCATACGAGCTTTTATAACTGGTTGGAATAGGAATGACGCTATTTTTAGATTCTGCGTATGAGGTAGGAATTTTTGTTACGGTTGAATTTGTTTTATTCTGTTTGATTGTGTAACTTGATAAAATAAATGGCGTTGGCGGCGGGATGCGATTCGATAATTTAGCGTTATTTGCGTTAAGAGTGAGATTGTCTGACGTATTATTATTTGCCGCCGATTCAATTGGGTTGATATTTTTACTTGAAGGCATACGTAATCGTTCTGGGATTTGAGATAATAAAACTGGCGAACCGATTGCAACCCATTCGAGCCAGTAATTTTTTTGTAATTCTCCGAGATTAGGGATTCCGTAATGTTTTTGTAGGGCGTAATTCCAGTCGTTGGTTTGGATGGCGGTTTCGGCGAATTTTATCAGCAATTTATATCCTCCGATTGTAATGAGATATTCTGAGACGGAGTATCCTTGAGCGTAAAATGGCATTACGTCGTCGGGGTATTCTTTTAGTGCGACCATTCGGTTGAAGGGCAAACATTTTTGGACATCTTTTTGCAAGAAGTATCGAATCATGTTTCGATAATTTTCTTTTTCCGAGTGATGTTCGACGCAAGTAGCTGCGCCTTCGTCAAGCCAACGCGGGACGGGAGTTTGGAAATGATTTGCAAAGATTGTATGAGAAATTTCATGAGGCAAAACGGAATCGATTATACGTTGTTCGGAGCCTTGTATATTCATTTCTCCGTGAACGTAATTTTCGTGAAACACGAAAGTGGTTGCGCCTCCTGCGCCGAGATTATTTCCGACTCGTGTAGTTATTGGATATTTTTCCGACCAATTTGGCAATTCTTTTCCGAGCCATAGAATAGCTAATTCGTGTCTGTATTTTTCGGCGGCGTTGCAAAATTTGCGAGCTTGTTCGGGTGTTTGAGCGCCGTCAACTGTAAAGTTAGTTGATTCAGCTTGAAACGAGTAAGAAAAAGAAACGAATACAAACAATGTAATCCCAAAGAGGATTACGCCAAAAAACCGATTCTGTAAACGAGCGTCCATGCTCTTAAGACCTCCGTATTTATTTTTACATTTATTAGTACGTTTCAAGTTTCAGCGTACTTTTTTGTAACGATTCAGTAGTATTTATTGATTGATTGATTGATAATTATTCAATTGCCGATAACGACTCAAACAATTCAAACGGAAGTTTAATGTTTTTTTAAAAATCAGGAAAGCCCAATTTTTACAATTTTTAGAAAATTTTAGAAAATTTTTGTAATATTTCCGGGAAGTATTGTTTACCTTGAACGGGAACAAATGTTTCTTTTTTTGTAACTTCAGTAGAATAGTAACCCTTGATCAGGTACCTTTCAGCGAAAGGTCGCCTACTTGATCTATCACAGAATCGATACGTGCCTTTACCTAAATATTTTGTGTAAGTTATTTGTATAACAATCGAACAAAAAACATGTTATAGTGTTTTGAATTGATAGCTTTACAAAAGATTTTGGAATTAATTTTACACGCACGACCTGTAAAGGCTGGAATTTTCTTTTGTGCGTGAACGGTTACCTTTTTTAGGAGACAATAGGGACGTCGTTGTTTGAAATCGGAAATCAAAGACTCAAAAGAAGTCGCTTTTGAGTCTAAAACCAAACGTTCTTTTTGTCTTTAATGTCTCTTAAAAAAAATAATGTGGCTCGGTTGAAAAATTACAATTTTCGTAATATATCAGCGAAATATTTATTATAGCCCCGCATGGGGCGACATGTGCATAACCGGCGGTGAAGCGAAGCGTAACCGCCGGTAAACGCCTCACAAACCGAAAGTCCCGCAGGGACG
>JAITAZ010000372.1 GCA_031283825.1 Planctomycetaceae bacterium
TGTTGAGTTCGACGACAAGGGCGCGGTTGTATGGAAGTGGCATAACCCCAAACTTGCCGGTTCAATAAACAATGTCATTATACTTGACAATCTAGACGTAAATAAATTCTACGAATAAATTTGATTTAAATCCATAATTTTTTACTTTAATAACTCATGTTACACACTTGTTGCCCCAGATCAGGTAGGCGACCTTTCGCCGAAAGGTCGCGTCGGCGTTAGCCGACGGTAAATCTGAATTTATTTTAATTATTGTCGAATCCATTTTATCGTTGCCTTCGGCAACGCGCCCTTTAATAAATTTAAATTATGTTTTGATTCAAATTAAATTAAAATTTTCTCTGTGTTCTCTGTGTTCTCTGTGTCCTCTGTGGCTTAAAATTAATTTTTAGAGATTCCCATTAGTCAAACGACTCAAGTATAAATTTGTAATTTTTTAACGATCCGAAATTGACGTTTATGACGATAAAAGTAATTTTTATGACAATACAAATACAATACTCCGTTTACTCCATACATTTGATTCAACCGCATAAAATTACCAGATTCAAAAGATTACTCGTTGCGCAATTATCAGATTAAATGTACAAAAAAGAAAAAAACTAAAATTACGTCGTCGTTTTTTTTATCTTATATCAGCAATCCCATTATTGCGATAATCTCTGCGTGTCTCTGTAACGCAAAAAAAATAAATCGTCGTTTAATTCTGACGAAATTTAAAATCCGGCAATTTAATTTTCGTTACAATAATTAACCCTTTGACAAATTCAAGAAAATGAGTATATCGACGTCAACAATTTACCGTAGTAGCGTCAACAACTCCTACGTCGGAACTTGCACGACTTGCGGTAGTTCCCGTCAAGTGCAAGCCGCCTCGTCGCAAACTTACGGACGCGCAACCAACTCATCGGTGCAACAAGCGCGAAGCCAAACGCAATCGTCCTCAACTTACAGTCGGACGTCAACTTGTCCAAGTTGCGGCAAGACTATTCAATCCGGTTATTCTTGTCCGACTTGCAATAACTCAAGCTCGCGAACAAACAACTGGAACAACGCCTCAACCTCATATTACAACAGCTCCGTCGCGACCTCATGCCCAACTTGCGGAAAAACCGGAAGTCAAAACAATTACGGCTCATCAAGAAATAATACAAACTGGGCAAAATAAATTTGTAACCGTTCACGAGTTTTAAACATAGATAACAACGGAATTTTTTAAACACGGATTTTCACAGATTAAACAGATAAACACGGATACAAATGATGCTTTGTGAACGTTATCAATAATTAAAACAACAACTAATAAATTAAATAATTGTATTCGTTGTAAATTTCCTTTTGTCTTATCCGTATTCACCAAAAAAATCCGTTTAATCCGAGTTTAATTCGTGTTTAAAAAATAATTCCGAATTTAAAAACTCAGTGAACGATTACATAAATTTTATGATATTTTATACAATTCATATTATGAATTTTGGCGATGCCGGAGCTATTCATTAAAAAGCCTGCTTTCCGAATATAAGCAGACGGCTTTAACCGAAAATTCAAGTGTGAACATTTTAAAAATACTGAATCGAAAAAAGCGTTTCCAACTAAACGCTAGAAAAAATTATTTCAACTTCGCTGTTGCCGGAATTTATTTTTATACGTGAATGATTACAAAAAATTTAATTATCGCTGTACGTTTCATTGACTGATGCAAGACGTGAAAGACGCTTATAGTCTCATTTCGGACGAACTCGGCGCTATGAATGAAATGGCGTCTAAACTTATGTCCGATGTTAATCCATTTGTCGATGATGTAGTACGTTATGGATTGCAACTGGGGGGTAAACGTTTGCGTCCGGCAATTCTTTTTTTGACCGCACGCGGAGTCGGAAAGATTACTGAAAATCATATTCGCGCCGCTACTGCAATCGAATTGATTCACACCGCAACTTTAATTCATGACGACGTACTTGACGGCGCGTTTATTCGGCGTCATCTTGCAACAATAAATTTCAAGTGGAATCCTCATGTCGCCGTTCTCGCCGGAGATATTCTACTCACCAAAGCGATGGAACTACTAACAAGCAACAACGACATTCAAGGATTCAAACGAATTTCTATCGCGTGCCGTCAAACGTGCGAAGGCGAATTATTACAAACCGGAACAATCGGCAACTTCGCAATTTCTCAAGACGATTACATGAATATTATCTCGCGTAAAACCGCGCCGTTTCTCGCGTGCAGTTCGGAACTCGGCGCGTACTATTCAAAAGCGAATCAGAAAACTGTCGAAATATTTAGACAATTCGGACAACAAATCGGAATCGCATTTCAAATGATCGACGACGTTTTAGATTTCAACGGAAAAACAGACACAACCGGTAAAACTCTACACACGGATATTTTAAATCGCAAGCCAACATTGCCGTTAATTCTGTATTTGCAAAAAGCGCCGAAAAAAGATTTGGCAGAAATGACAAAACGATTAAATGTCGGCAAGAAAAAAAATATCAACGAGACAAACGCCGAATGGATCGCGAATCGTATTTGTCAATCGGGAGTCGTCGAAGACATTCAACGACTCGCGGGATCGATTATTGACTCTGCGATTGAATCTATTTCGAGTTATTGCGCGGTTGATCCACAAGCAATTTCGGGTTTGACTGCAATCGCGAAATTTATCACGTCAAGGAAAAATTGATATTAGCAAAATCCGCCGACTTGTTGCCGTTGCGATTTGCCAGTTCGATTTCGCCGAATTTACAATCTTGATAGATGTACGCGAATTCATGTCGAACTAATTCTAGCGACGCCAAAAAGATTCCGATCAATCCGGTTTTATGTTGTCCGGCGGACAGTAATTGTCTGAACGGGACGCGGTCTTCTTCTTTTAGACGTTGGTGAATTTGTTTCATCCAAGTTGAGATAGGCGTATCGTCGTAGATGATTTCGTGTTTAATTTGCGGCGAATTTTCGCGTAAGATTCTTCCGAATGCGCTGACAATATCCCATAGTTCGACTTCTTTGATTGGTTCTTCGATCATGTTTCGCGGTCGCGGCGGGAGGTCGTTTGCCATACGCGGGAATCGGAGTTGCCAACGTTCGCTGCGTAATTCCAAACTGTTCGCGGCGTCGCAAAATTTCTTGTACTCCAGCAATTGACCAACAAGCGCTTTACGCGGATCGTCAAATTCCTCTTCGACGCTTTCTTCGCTCGGCAGAGTCGCAAATGATTTTATCTCGATAAGCACGCTCGCGAATGATAAAAATTCTATTGCCGCGTTCACGTCGATTTGTTCAATTACGGAAATAAATTCGAGATATTGCTCCATTATCGTCGCAATTTGCACGTTCAGAATATCGATCTCATTTTTGCGAATAAGATAGATTAACAAATCGATTGGACCTTGAAATAAAGGCAATTTAATACTAAACATTGAACGATAAAAACAAGAATTTAATGTTGGATGAATTTTTGTAACGATAATTAAAATAATATGCGAGTTTATTTTTTTGTACTCAATATTAGTTCAACTTCTCCGATGCTGATATTTAAATTTTGCGCGATTTCTTTTGAGTTGTAGCCGTAATTGGCGAGCATTTCGATTTGCTTTCGATTTGGAATATTTTCGTTTTGGGCGGACGAATCATTGAATAGCGAATCGATTGACAATCCCGACTTTGGATTATTGACTCGATTATCGACGGGAATATTTGTACGAATATTATTGACGTCATTATCGATTGCGCTTGCGGGTAATCGCGGAGAACTCAAAGCAAAAGGATTTTCGTTGACCGGCGATTTAATCGAGTTTGATTTAATTTCCGAAGTTGTAGATTTTTGATTTGCAATTTCGTTTGAGATAATTTCGCGATAAATTGAAGGCGAGAATTTATCGGATTTTTCTGATTTGTCGGGTTGAATTTTTTCTTGATTTGGAATTGCTTTTAAGATTGTAACTTCTTTAGCGTTGTTGAATTCGTCAACTTTATCTTTAAAATCGTTTATTTCTGTTTCGAGTTCGTTTAGATAATTTTTAAAATTTGTTGGTTTATTATTTTCGTTATCAGGAATTGACGAATCGGTTGTAGAGTTAGTTGATATAATTTTTGTTACGTTATTTGTTAAATTATTTGTAACGATATTTTGCGTGTTGTTTTGATTTTTTTTATTATTTTCGAGTTTATCAATGATTTGTTGAAAGTGTTCGATTAGCAATTCGAGTCGATTTGCGGTTCGATTTGCTTCGAGCGTTAGGGTTTCGATAGCGATCATTTTTGAGTCTATTTGTCCGATAATTTGTCGTCCTAGCGTGAACATTTCTGCTTCCCATTTTGCGATTTGACCTTGAACAGACGCGCCGGTAAATTTTTCGCGAAAAGGTTCGTTTATTGGAACGCGGGTTATTTCGGGCGTACCTGGTTTTTTTTTCGGGTCTTCGCCTTTTTGGATGAGTTCATCTTTTTTTTCTTTGTTGGCGGCAAGAATATCGTTGTATAATTTTTTCTTTTGCGACACTTCGTTTTTATATCGTTTACGGAGTTGAAGGATCATTGTAATCGTAATGATTAAAACCCCTAAAAGAAAAAAGAGCATTGAATTTTGCATAGTTTATCAAATAACAAAAAAATAATATTTACAATATGTCTGCGGAATATTTGTAACGAAAATTATAAACTGCACGCGATTGAAATCTTGGTTAGAACCGTTTACTTATCTAACGGAAAACAGTTTTTTAATGAATAACTCTTGCATCGCGAAATTCATTGTGCGAGTCGTTTATGTTCGCGGAGTCGGAGAATAACAATTTTTCAAAATCATTGCAAGTGAGAAATTTTGATATTTATTAGAATTTTAATTGTAACCGTTCACGGTTTTTTAAAACCATATTATTTTTTGGGGGGACATTGGAGACAAAGGGGACGCTGGGGACACTGGGGACGCACTAATTTAAAAACCATGATTAACGACTCAACAGAAAACAACAGCTTTTTAAAAAGAGAAATTTTTTTCATTAAATTTTGTCCCCCGCCGAGCCATCAATCCCAGATATCAAACAAGAACGTCCCCAATGTCCCCAGCGTCCCCAATGTCCCCTAAGTCCCCCCAAAATTATCTTTGGCTTTTTAAAACCATATTATTTTTTTCTTGTGAACGGTTACTAATTATTTAATTTCACCCGACGTAAATGTAGGACTAACCAATTTAACGGACGAAAATGTTATAACTTCAAAAAACAACATTGTATCTCAACAAATATAACTGTTGATTTTTTCAGTTATTAAAAAATTATCAAAAAAAATATTTACTTTGGTATTTTAATTGTAACTATATCAAAAGAGGTCTTGAGGAAGTTGTACTCAGGATAATCTTGGATAACTGGAAATTTACCAATTAACGATCCAAAAAATAAATTTTTTTGATTTTTTGGATCAAAAATTCAAAGGGGAACGAAAGATGCAAATCGTTTTAAAAACAGTAAGATTATTTTCGGTAGAAAATATTCTTTGGTCGAGTATTTTTTTCTGTGCGATATTTTTTGCGCAGATAATTCAGGCGGCGAAACCGGTAGAGGTTAATCTTGCGGCGGGCGCGGGATTGAAGGATTGTCTGAATGCTCAAATCGCGTTGTATAAAAAAATCGCGCCGGACGTTAAAATCACGCCGAATTATGAAGCGTCGGGAAAATTGCAAGAACAAATTGTCAACGGCGCGCCGGTTGACTTATTCATTTCGGCAAATCAAGAGAAAATGGATTTAGTCGAGAAACGTAATCTGATTGTCAAAGGCACGAGAATTAATTTAGTCAAGAATAAGATCGTGTTGATTGTTCCGAAATCTGGCGGCGGTTCTATTCATTGTTTTAATTGTCTGGCAACCGACAAGCTAAAAGACAAAGGAATAGCAATCGGAGACCCAAAAGTAGTCCCCGCCGGAAAGTATGCGACGGAAGTTTTCGAGTCGTTAAAGATTTCAGACAAGGTTCTGCCGAAAGCAGTTTTGGCGCAAAACGTAAGAGAGGTTCTAACTTACGTAGCAAGAGGCGAAGTTGACGCGGGAGTCGTTTATTATACGGATACGTTGATTATGCCAGATAAAGTAAAAATCATTGCAGAAGCGCCAGAGAATACTCATTCGCCGATTATTTTTCCCGCCGCCGTTATCGCAACTGGAAATAATCAAGAAGGCGGAAAAGCGTTTCTAAAATTTTTATCTTCGCCGGAAGCGATCAAAGTTTTCAAAAATTGCGGTTACACAATGGCAGAATAAAGAAATAGAATTTCTAAAGGGAACTTCTAAAAACTCGTTTTTTTATTAACCACAGAGAACACAGAGTTCACAGAGAGAATATTTTAAAACATTAAATTTTGATTTAAATCCATAAAATTTTTTACTTTAATAAATTTAAATTATGTTTTGATTCAAATTAAAATTTTCTCTGTGT
>JAITAZ010000377.1 GCA_031283825.1 Planctomycetaceae bacterium
GCTATACTTCAAGCGATAACAAATGTTTGGTTTTTTCGGTAAAAAATAATGAACCAGATTAAAAATTTATTGTATCAGTTCACAATTTGTAAATTATGAATTATGAATTTAAAAACCGTGAACAGTTACAAAAAAAGAACCTTTTGTTACCATTCAATGTATATATTACTAAAAGTGAATTATTAAAAATTCCTAAAAAATTATTTTATAGCAACGCTTTGAATTTTTTGTCGTCTGCATTGACTTGAAACTCATAAACCTACTTTTTCTATTTTACTCTTTAGATATTGACAAATTCTAAAGCACAAATCGTATAACAAATATGACACACGAATTGATTTTGACATCCGCCGCTCAAGGTTTAGAATCAGAAGGCGGCGGATTTTGCGTCGTCGCCGCTGATAACAAATTTCCAGAATCCCTGATCGAAAACCTATTTCAAATAAGCGACTACAGATACCACTCGCAAGATCCAGACGACTTAAATCAAAACGCCATCATCTACTCGCACACAATAATTAAACCAACAACTACTCCTTCTCAATCTTCGTCTTCGTCGTCTTCCTTTCCTATTCTTCCATCTTTCGTAAAGAAACCCAATAACGCTTTGTCAGAACCCATCTGGCACGTTCTCTCCAGAATCGCGCCATCCGGCAAAGATTATCAAGATAAACCCAATCGATTAGCTCACCACATTGTCTTAAACGAATCCGAACTCGTCGTCGAAGGTCCCGCATGGTTGCTCGCATTGGCAGGATTCCACTTTACCCAATGGTACACCCCGCCAATAAATTTTCCGCTAGGTCGCCCAATTCCAACTATCTCGCTCTACGGAATCCCTCCGCAAACCTGCCGCCAAAAAATCGCTCGAGAACGCTTGAAACTCGACCCGCAAAAAATGTCAATCAATCCTCGACAACAAATCAACGCCGAAACAATTCGTCAAATCATACAAATCAACGAAGAACAAATCGCCTCCGCCGACTTTCCAACCTCGCCATGCTCAACATGGAAAAATATCACCGGAGACGCCGGATGGGGAGGCGTACTCGCCGAATCCGCCCGAAACATAAAAGAAGCCGCAATCATCTACCCGCAAGGCACAAATCTATTACCACTTTTCGTCGAATCGCTCGCAATCCTTCCCGCTCAATTTCTCTGGAATACCACTTTCACAACATTCTACATCGACCCCAAAAATAATATCGACACAAATAAACCCGCAACAAATAAAAATTTTCGACAACCTCAAAAAACAAAACAAAATTCGCCCCTACTCAACATGCCATACCAATGGAAAGGCGTCGTCAAAGGTTCGCCGGAAGCAGAAATATTGAAAAATCGTAACGATATTTTAATAATCGACCTGACAAGAAAACCCGTCGAATCGCCCGAAGGAATATTCGTAAAATTCGCTACTACCGGAGACGAAAACAATCTGCCATTCGAAACTCTACAAACAATAAATTCCGAGTCCAACGCTCACGAATCCGCCGACACAATTATCGATCCAATAAATCCGCAAACCAATAACGCCAACAAATCGACAACGTCTGTTCTCTCGACAAATTCAAACGCTGAATCTAACCCCAATACCACAGACTCAAAAACCTCCGAATCGCTCAATCTCGCCAACATAAAATTTGAACCCAACACCGAACCGGCGAATCTGTCATTGTCTGCGCAAGCAACAACAACGTCCAATTCCGCCGCGACTACCGTTGATTCCCAAACTACAATTCAGCCGCCGCCTATTCCAAATATCGTTATCAATGATTCAACAAACGCAAAAAATAAAATTTCGCCAACAACACAAAACGCAAGCAAAATTTTGAATCGTGCGCTGCGGGCTTTGTCGAAAAATCAGTTTTATCTCATTTACGCCGTCGCGCTGGCAATTATCGTCGGCTTGCTGATTTTAGTTATAGACCAAATCACAGGATTCGGCACCGTTCAATCTCTATTCGGACAAAAAAAATCGTCGAAAATAATCGACGCCAAACCGCCAACAATAATTGTTCAACCAATAACTACTAACGACATCGACGAAGAAGAAAAAAAGAAAAAAGACGCCGAAAACGCTAAAGCCGAAAAACAAAGAAAACTCGAAGAAACTCTGCTCGCAATAAACAAAAAACGTAAAGAAGACACCGCCGCATTAGACAAATATATTCGTCAATTTAACTTTCCTCCATACCTGCCGCTCACGCCGCCAACCATAAAAGAAAACAGAATTATCGTACCAAAAAATTATTCCATTTGCACCAACTTGACCGGATTACATCAATACGGCTCCGCCCTGAAATTAGAATGGATTTCACTATGGGACTTCAACGACAGAAAAATCGAAACGCGAAAATTAAAATTCAATCTCAACGACCCAAAAGATCAAGATAACTCGACAGACCAAGAAGATCAACCGACAGATTCAGACAAAATGTCAAACGATAACTCGCCCAAAAAACAATCGCATTACAGATTCGTACATTTAATCGACGATAACAATCACACGCCGGATAAGCCGGATAAGCCGGATAATAATCCAGATAATCACGAGTCAGACGATCAAATTGTATTTCCTGATCCGAATCGATTTGAATGGGAAGTAGTCGCGATAATTCAAAACAATAAAACAAAAAATAATAACGACAATAACAGCAACCCAAACGACAAAAACGACAACGCAAATAATGACGCAAATAAAATTACGGAAGTTAAATTATTTCATCTCAAATTGGAGGAAAACGGGTTGCATATCAAGTGGGAGCGAAGCGGTCTTTTGCCGGCGTATTTTTATGATACGCTTCGCGTTTCGCTTGGATTTTTACGTTTCTCGGTCGAGCAATTTGTTGATTCAGACGAGTCTAACGAATCGAATGAGTCGAATGAGTCAAAAGAGTCGAATGATTCGGGTCAATTTGAATATTTTGTTCAACTTTTCGAGCCGCAATTAGTATCGCCGATTTCTCCTCATACAGTTTTTAACGACAAGACGACACAATTTCCAGTTTTGACACCGCTTGCAATTACGCCTTGGGAATCGTTGTTTAGTAATTCTGATTACTTCGAGTACAAATTTAATTTAGAGGTCAAGGTTAAACCGGAAACGATTACAGACGTCTTAACTGAAATTAAAAAAGCCGAGCAATCGCAATCGGCGGAGATCAATTTTACGACAAAGAAGGTCGAGGCAAAACGTAAAAAACTTGACGAGTTGAATAATTCGATAGAGGAGTATTTTCCGCTTCAGACAAAATTTACTGCCGATACAGAAACAACTACAATCACATGGACAGATTCTTTCAACGCCGAATTAGAACTTCTACAAAAAAATATAGAAACAACTAAATTGGAATCTAAACAAGTCAAGAACGAGTTGGAACAAGTTACGCAAAAATCTTTTAACATCGGCGCGGATCCAAACAAAGCCGCCGAAGAACGAAAAGAATTAGACGCCAAAACAACAGAGCTGGAACAAAAAAGTAGAGAACTGTCGAATAACGATTTCGAGTTAAACAGTAGAATTAAAAATTTGCCGGAGTCTCATAAAGTTGTGATGAGTAACAAGGAGATTCAATTTGACTATTCAGTTTATTTAACTTCCGGCAAAAACAAACGAGAACTGTTAATAATGACAACCTCAAATAATAAGATCAATGAGAAAATAAATAAAAAGCCTCGTTGATTATTTTTTTATGGTGATATTAAAAGGTAATCAATGTTAGGTAAAAATTAAAGAAAGCGGGTATAAAAATGAAAGATCAGATTAAGGAATTGTATGTTGGCGTGGATGTCGGCGGGACGAAGATTCAGGCGTCGTTGATAACGGGCGATGGTTCGGTGTTAGCGAGTAATCGACGTAGTACGCCGCGTAATTGTCCTTCGGAGCAGACAATTGATACAATTGAAGAATCGATACATGAGCTTTTAAGGTTTCAGAATCAATCATTAGATCAGTTGTGCGGGGTAGGCGTTGCGGTTCCGGGCGTAGTTTGTTCGGGGACTGGCAATGTGGTAGTTACGCCTAATATGAATTTATCCGGCGTTGAGCTTGGTCGGGTGATGAGGGAGCGTTTGGGCGGAGTTAGAGTGGAGGTTGGCAATGATTGTAATCTTGGCGCGCTTGGCGAGTGTTGGCTTGGCAGTGGTCGTCAATCGGAGATGATGGTAGGAATTTTTGTTGGGACTGGGATAGGCGCAGGGATTGTCAAGGATCATCGTTTGGTTTTGGGCGCGGGTCAGGTTGCGGGCGAGATTGGTCATATTGTTTTGCAGTTGCCTTGTGAGAGTTGGCGTTCTCAATTGCGTTTAAAGAAGGGTGATCGTAAGCGGATTATGCGTGATTTTTCCAGACGTGTTGTGGGAGTGAGAAAGGTCAAGTTAGCGAAAAAGTCGGCGACTAGTTCGATGGGGTTGGTTCAATGCGGTTGTGGAAATTATGGTTGTTTTGAGTCGTTAGCGAGTAGGTCGGCGATTGAGCGTTATATTCGCGAGGCGATTTCGTGTGGGGCGAAGTCTTCGATTGCGGATTATAATGGCGGCAAGTTGGACGTAATAAAGAGCGGTTCGATTGCAAAGGCGTTGAAGAGCGGCGACGAGGTCGTAACGGTGATTGTAAATTATGCGGCGACGGTGATTGGTCATGCGTGTTTGAGCGTGAGACATTTGCTTGATCCTGATGTTATAATGCTTGGCGGCGGCGTGATTGAGGCGTGTCAGAAGTATATGATGCCGGTGATTGAATCTGTGATTGCGTCTGACAGGTTATTATCTGTATCGAGTTCTCGTCGGATTTTGGTTTCTTCGCTTGGGGACAGTGCTGTGGTTTTGGGTGCGGTTGCGTTTGTACGCGGGGCGGAGTCGAGTACGTTTGATCAGATTTGTGAATCGATACCGAAGTATCCTCATATTTTGATGTTGGCGGATGAAGTGATACATATTGACGATGTAGCTTATATGTCGGACATTTTGATTTTATCAGATGGAGTGATACATGCGAGACCAAGAACGCCGAAAAAGGACCCAGATGGATTTAGGTTTAAGGACATTGAAACGGTAACGCAAGGCGGCACTGATTTGCTTATTTTAGCGACTCCTGCCGCTGAAAAAACTACATTATCTGAAAAGTGTAGAGATTATCTTTACAGACGCGGCATAGAGTACAGGATACTTCAGCTACGTGAAGCTGTTCAATTATACAACAATTTCAACGGCAGACATTCCGCCGTTTTCCATTTTATGGAAGTAAAAGATTAGTTGAATTTCAATTGTTTTTAATCAAATCAAATCAATTATCTGTGTTAATCTGTTTTATCGTCGGCTACTACCGACCGACACGACCTTTCGGCGAAAGGTCGCCTACCTGATCTGGGGTAGCAAGTGCGTAACATGAGATAGTAATATATCAGTGTAATAATTTTACCGGACAATTTTATTTTTCGTAACCATTCACGGTTTTTTAATTCGGAATTGAGTTTTGAGTAATACAAGCGGCAAGCGGAATATTTGTTTTGTAATTATTATGAATGCGCATGAAATAATCATTGCCAATAACAATAAATTAAAAACCGCTTGTAGAGACGCAATGCCTTGCGTCTCATTGTTCGATCAAAAGATCACCGATAGAGACGCAAAGCATTGCGTCTCTACATTGGGTTTAGCAATTTAAAAATCCGTGAACGGTTACTAAATATTCCGCTGAAATATTACAAATTATGTTTGATTCAAATTAAAATTTTCTCTGTGTTCTCTGTGTTCTCTGTGGTTTAAAATAATTTTAGAGATTCCCTTTTACGCTTTTATCTGTATTTTGCGGAGGTATCACTGACGTTTGCATTTCAATTGCTGAGGTTGACGAATCTGTGTTGGCGGTTGAGTTGTTCGGATTGTTAGATTTGATATGAGATTTTTCGTATGCGATGGTTGTGTCGGTAATGCCGGATCTTATTCCGCTACTTAGGTCGTTGTTGGATTCAGATTGTAGGAGAATTGACGATCTTTTTATTATTGACGATTCTGATTTGCTTTCGAATAATTTTGCGAGTAGATATTCTATTGCTTGTTGTGAATTTTGAAAGACTTGTTTATTGATTGCGTTGATTAAATATTTGGGTTCGATGAAAATGGGCAGTGGGTCGTTTATATCTGCGTTTTTGGCGACTTGTTCGATTAGGTTGCGTTCCATGCGAGTTAATTGATGTCCGGCGCAGAGTTCGATGAACAGGGCGGAAGGACTATCTGCGGTGGTTTTCATGCGGTAGGCGAGGTATCTTTCGAATATCACTGCAACGGCAATAAGGGCAATAAATCCAATAACAGCAGTGAGATAGCCGAACACGGTTTCGTTGTCGTTTTCGTATTTAACGTCTCGTAGGCTTCGGCTCATTGTTCCGACATCGGTTTTTGTCGTTCCTTTTGTGCCGCGGTTTGAGTATTGATCGATTCTTGTTCGATCTGGTTTGAAAATATTTATGTTATTATCGCCTTTGCCGTCTTGACGCGAGCATGACACGCAAAAAATAACAGCGATAAGAAACAGTTTAATCAAAAATATTGGATGATAAGATTTCATTTTTATTCCTTTAATGTTATCAAAAATTTTTGTTACAAAAAATCGGCGGAGAATTTAAGGTTGTAGTATATCTAACAAAAACAAAAAAACCAGTTCTGTCTATTGGGGAGTGATTGAATGTTTTTCTCTTTATATTATACTACGTCAAATTGACGTTGCATTAGTTGGAGTTGAATTAGAACAGAATTTATGCGATTATTCGCCGAAATTTTTGCCGAGTATCATTTTTGTAACGATAGGTATTGCGTTTTTTTTTTGGTTATTTTTTTTGACCATTAAAAAAAATTGCCTTGAGAAATGTGTCGTTGAATAATTATGAATTTTGTTGTTATCCAATATTTACAAAATTAAGAAAAAATTTTTTGAATTATGAAATTAAAATTAGGTATTCCTGCTGGGAGTTTGCAGGAGGCTACGTTGGAGCTTTTTAGGAAAAGCGGTTATAACATTTCGGTTCAATCTCGTAGTTATGTTCCGACGATTGACGATGAAGATATAGAGTGTCTTTTGATTCGTGCGCAGGAGATGGCGCGGTATGTTTCGATTGGGGTTCTTGACGCGGGTTTGACGGGACACGATTGGATAGTTGAAACGGGCGCAGACGTTATTGAAGTTGCAGAGTTGCGGTTTTCTAAGGTATCTCGTCGTCCTGTTCGGTGGGTGCTTTGCGTTCCTGAAGATTCTCCGATTAAGTCGGTGCATGACTTGCAGGGCAAACGAATTGCTACGGAGGCAGTTGGGTTGACGACTCAATTTCTAAAGAGTAATGGCGTGGAGGCGTCGGTTGAATTTAGTTGGGGCGCGACAGAAGTTAAACCTCCGAAACTTGCAGATGCAATTGTTGAAGTTACAGAAACAGGCAGTTCGTTGAAAGCGAATAAACTACGGATTGTTGCTGAAGTGTTGCAGAGTACAACACGATTTATTGCTAATCGCGAATCGTATAAAAACGATTGGACGAAACAGAAAATTGACAATATCGTGTTGATGTTGAGAGCAACTATGGCAGCGGAAGGAAAAGTCGGATTGATGATGAACGTTCCAAGATTACAGCTTGACGCAATATTAAAAATTTTACCAGCATTAAAGAATCCGACAGTATCTCATTTATCAGATGAAAACTGGCTTGCAGTTTCGACGATAATTGAGGAATCGACGGTTCGTTGTTTAATTCCGCAATTAAAATCTACCGGCGCATGCGGAATTGTAGAGTATCCAATTTCAAAAATTATTGATTGAGAGAATTGCAAAAAAAAATATATTTCAAGCGGTGCAATTTTATAATTAACATGAGTCAATAATCCCAGATTTTAGTTAGTGCGTCCCCTGTGTCCCCCAAGTCCCCAATGTCCCCAGCGTCCCCCCAAAAAAATAATATGGGTTTTAAAAAGCCAAAGATAATTTTTGGGGGGACATTGGGGACAAAGGGGACGATGGGGACAGTAGGGACGTTCTTATTTGAAATCAGTGGTTAATGACTCAAGAGGGACTTGTTGCCCCAGATCGGGGGTAGCACGTGCGTAACATGAATTAATAAATTTTAATTCGACAAAATATTTTGGCGTTATAATTTTTAAATTTTAGAATATAAAAAATTAAAAAAAATAAAATGGACATATTTGAAACAATTTCGACGCGATTTAGTTATCGTGGGGCGTTTACGGATCAGCTGGTTCCGCGAGAGGATTTGATAAAAATCGTTCAAGCGGGAATTGATGCGCCAAGCGGTTGTAATGCACAATCGACTGAATTTATTATCGTTGACAAGCCTGAGTTGATTGCGTCGATTGCGCAATTACTCACCGACCGACCTGTTTGTAAAACGGCAAAAGGATTGATTATTTGCGTGTGTGATAAAACTCCGGCTTATGGCAAGTTATCGTTTTTCATTGAGGATTGTGCGGCGGCGACTCAAAACATGTTGCTTGCGATTAATGCGTTAGGTTATGCGTCGGTGTGGCTAGACGGCGTAATTAGAGGAAATGTAGGCGAAGAAATAGGAAAACTATTAAAAATTCCTACTGAAAAAGAAGTAAGAATCATGTTACCTGTCGGAGTTCCGTTGAATAAGAGTAAACCAAATCTCAAAAAATCATTCAACGAAAGAGCAAGATTCGCATAAAAACGAATATATTAATTTCGTAACCGTTCACGGTTTTAAACGCGGATAATAGGGGGATTTTTTAAACGCGGATAATA
>JAITAZ010000438.1 GCA_031283825.1 Planctomycetaceae bacterium
CCTGAATCGGTGATTGTCTAGTCTATGGAATAGTTACAAAACAAAACATAAAATTTATGACTGTCTAAAGTATAAAAACTCAAATAATCACAAATCTCTTGACCCGTTTAACACTTGACCAAAATACGGGTAGTTGAAAAATCGGAATCATGGACTTATTATTATCAATGGAGAATTTCTAAAAACCTCATGTAAAATTTATTTTTATTAGGAACGCGGTCGTCTCGACCGCATATTTAGGCGTTTGTCATGCAGGCGGGACGCCCGCGTTCCTAATAAAATTAGTTTTTAGAAGTTCCCATAAATCTGTGGAATATTTGTTTTGTCCGATGAGTTTCAAATCAACGATTAAACGGCTTAATAGATAAAACAAATTTTCATCAGATTATTACCAAAATAAAATCGACGAAATTTATAAAACGAGTCGTATGATTTTGTCGTCAGTTGGAGACGGCATTGATTAGAATAATTTTTTTGTTACAATTTTTGCTGAATTTTTGGTTAGAGCCGTTGGTTTATCTTCGGAAAGCCGGCGTTTTTTAATTTTAATGAATAACGCTCTTGTATCGCCGAAATTCATAGTACGAATCGTATAAACTATTTCAGAAAAATAGCAAATAACCGCAAATAATTTTTTTGGGCCGAGTGGCGAAATGGCATACGCTGGGGATTTAAAATCCCTTCCCGATTACGGGGTGCGGGTTCGACTCCCGCCTCGGCTAATTTGTTTTAACTGTTCGCGATTGAAATTTCAGTTAAAGTCGCCGACTTTTACGCTCTTACGCGGATAATAAATGTAACGATAATTCGAGCCGCTCTTTTGAGAATTTTCAATTACTCGTAATTGAGTTGTCTGCAACCAACGCCGACTTTCCCCAGAAACTGTTACAATTCGCGGTCTTTCTGTAATTATTCGACGAAATACTCAATACTATTTTTACGCTCTGACAATTAGCAATATAAAATCAAATTATTTTTATGAATATCAAAGAACCCAAAAAATTACCCTACGGCAATGCAGATTTTAAAAGCGTCCGCACAGAAAAAAACTACGCCTACGTCGATAAAACGCGATTTATCGAATCGCTTGAAAACGAAGGCGATAAAAACAAAATATTTATTCGTCCGCGCCGATTCGGGAAGAGTTTATTTTTATCAATGCTAGAGCATTATTACGACATAAATTCCGCCGACGAGTTCAAAAAACTATTCGGCAATTTATACATTGGTCAAAATCCTACGCCGCTTAAAAATAGCTACGCCGTGATGACGTTTAATTTCTCTAGTATTGATACGTCAAACGTTGATAATTTTCGTAATTCTTTCTTGGGGAATATATGTAATTCTATTTGTAGGTTTCTTGACGCTCATAAAAATATTTTTTCTAATGCCAACGACGCCGTTAATCAAATTGACAACAAAGAACTTTCAGCATTCGACGCTTTAGACAGAACTTTTAGAATGGCGGAATCGGCAAAGATAAAAATTTTTGTAATAATCGACGAGTACGATCATTTTGCAAATGATCTAATCGCGATGGGTTCAATACTCGGCGACGATTTTTATAAGAGCGTAGTTACCGCCAACGGACTTGTTCGCGATTTTTACGAAAAAATAAAAGTTATGTCGGACAGCGGAATTATAGCTCAAACGTTTATTACCGGAATTTCTCCGGTGTTGCTTGACGATTTAACTAGCGGTTACAATATTGCCGTCAATTATTCTCTCAATAAACAATATAACGAAATGTTAGGTTTCACTCGCAACGAAGTAAATAAGTTAATGGACGAAGTCGGAATTAAAAAAGACGAAATCAAAGTCGATATGGAATATTATTACAACGGTTATTTATTTCACGAAGAGGCTGAAAATAAGGTCTATAACTCTACAATGATTCTCTATTTTTTGAAACAAATATTAGAAAATAATAACTTGCCCAAAAATCTTATCGACCCGAATTTGAGTATCGATCCGAAACGATTGAAACGTCTTGTTCGAAATGCAAGAAGCCGCGATATTTTGTTACAAATAATCAAAGACGGCAGTATCGTTTCGCGAGTGTTAGAAAAATTCCCGCTCGATTATTTGAACGACGAGAATTATTTTATCTCATTATTATTCTACATGGGCTTGTTGACGATCAAAGAGCCTTGTCTAAATCGCGTGCGGTTAACGATTCCGAATTATTCAATTCAACGAGTATATTGGGAACAAGTTCGACAACTTTTAGAAGATAGCTCTCAACAGATTAAGATAAATATTGATCTGCTTGAAGACTCAATAAATACTATAGCAATGGAAGGCAACATACATAATTTTATTGATTATGTTTCTAAAAACGCATTCAGCAAGTTGTCGGATATTGATCTCCAGCGGTTTGACGAAAAGTATATCAAAATACTTTTGCTTTCGTATCTGCTTTTAAACGATATTTTTATTCCGATAAGCGAATACGAATCTGCGCCGGGTCGCGTTGATATATTTCTTCAGCGAAATCCGCGTTATCCTCAAGTCAAATATGAATGGATTTGGGAATTGAAATATTGCGCGAAAAAGAATCTAAAAGAATTTGCAAAAAAACGCAAAGAAGGACTCGAACAATTAAATCAGTATATAACGTCTAATCGATTAAAAAATCGACCTGATTTGAAATCGGCGTTGATAATTTTTATCGGTAAAGACAAATATGAAATCATTGAAAATTAGTTTGCAGAATTTGCGATTATTAAATTTCGGTAACCGTTCACGGATTTTAAATTCGGAATAATTTTTATGCGTATTATGATTTTGAGAATAATTTTTTGCGTTAATATTTTTGTCTTTGTTTTATTTAGCGCAACGATATATTGCGAGGAGAAACCTCTACCCGGTCAATTGCCGCGATATACGAGGTCTGGCGGAACGATTTTTCGCACGCTTTTTGATCGGACGGCAGATATCGACGAAGATAATTGGCCCGATTCATGGACAAGAAAACGCGGCATTGAACGCAACATTCAATTTCCTGATTATATTGATATGCGTATTGTTGAAAATCGCAGTCAATTTGGCAATAATTCTTTGCGTATTTCGATTGAGGGCGGCAGCGCGGGCGCGTTTTCTCCGAAAATAAAAATTCGGCGAGGGATGTGTTATACGTTATCGGCGTTTGTTTCTACGGAGAATATTGTTTTCAACGACGTCTTTATTTTTGCCGCGTTTTACAGCAAGGCGGGCGGCGATCCAATTGTTACGGTTCGGTCGGAGAGTATTAGGCAGAGCAATGGTTGGCGGAAACTTGAAATCGGTCCGTTTCATGCAGACAACGATAAAATCGATTCCGTTTCTATCGGACTACTGACAACTCAAACCGAGCGACGAGACTTCAACGCGAAAATCTATTTCACGAATGTTGAGATAAATGAGAGTCCTAATGTTAAACTTTCGATGCGTAATGAACATCATATTTTTACGAGCAAATCCGGCATTGAGGTATCTTGCGTGATGACTGGATTTGATCCGGATCAAGACAAAATTAAATTTATTATTGAAGACCCGTTTGGACGACAAATCGCCAGCCGCGAGGTTGAAATGATTATCGGCAATAGACCGGCGTCTCAATTTGTCGTGCCGAAGGGAGATCGATGGAGCGTATTTGAGGGCGTTGCAACGTGGTCGGATTTGCCTATAAATTCAACGGGATTTTATCGAGTTCGCGTTGAGACGCCGAAATCTTATACTGACGCGTTACGTCTTCCTTCGGGTATTTTCTTTGAGGATTCATTGCGAAATTCTAAGCCGTTGACGTTTGTTGTTATTGATCAATCGGCGATAGTTCAAGACGGAGTTTTCGGATGGAATCTTGACGATTGGAGTTTGCGAGAGATTTATGATCGGCGTTTGCCGTTGAGTTTATCTGGGGTTTCAAAGTTGAAAATTCCGGCGTGGATTTCCGGCGACGACGTAACTCAGCGGCGTCAATTTTTACAGATAAGCGAGACGTTTACTCCTCTTGGGATGCAGCTTACTGGACTTTTATCGCCTGTGCCTCAAAGCGTGCGCGAGAAAATAAAGATTGGCAGAGCAAATGCCGCCGCGATTTTTGCTATACCGCCGTCAACTTGGACTGAAGCGATTCAGCCGACTATTCAAGAGAGTTCTTTGTTGGTTAAGAATTGGCAATTAACTGGAGACGACGATTTGAGTCTTGTTAATATTGAAAATTTTGAACGTCATTTTCAAGACGTGCGGCGGAATTTTGATCGAAAGAATCTTGGTCTTGGACTTGGAGTCGCGTGGGATTGGACGCTACCTTTTCCGTTTGAGAAAAACGATTCGACAAAGACCGGAACTGTAGCGGGGATTAATTCTATTCCGCGAGATTTTATTGCAATTCAAACGTCGGACAAGATGACCGCCGCAGATTTAGAACAGAATTTGATTGCGTCGTCGAAAATAAATGTACGAAAATTAATTTCGCTTTCGATTCTCCCAAGCGGAGATTACGATCTAGCAGAGCGAATTACAGACCTCGTGAGAAAAATGACAATGGGGAAGGTTGCGAATGTAGATGCAGTTTTTTTGTCGAAGCCGATTAGCGATCAAAGCGGAGTTTTGAATGCGGACGCAACGCCTAACGAGATTTTTTTAGCATGGAGAACAACGTCGATTTTGTTATCGGGACGCGATTATTTAGGTCAAGTTAAGTTGCCGAATAGGAGTAAGAATTATAATTTCGTCGATCACTTTGGCGGCGATGCGGTGATGGTAATTTGGAATGATGCAGCGTCGGAGAACGAGCCGGTTGTAGAGACTTTATATCTCGGAGAAGAGGTTGAGATTATAGACGTATGGGGAAGACGAATGACACCGGAGTTGGAGGGGCGAAATCAGAAAATTGTTGTGGGTCAAGTTCCGATTTTTGCGAGGGGTCTTGACGCGGATATTGTTCGGATGAGATTGGGATTTAAGTTGGAGAGAGTGGAGATTCCGAGTCGTACAAACAATGAGGAACGCATTCCGTTTACTTTTGTAAATGATACAAAATTACCGGCAAATGTTCAGTTTTCAGTTATTGAGCCGCGAGAGAATACTTGGAGAATAAAAACGCCGGCGCCGCTCGTGTTGGATTCAGACGCTTCTGGCAAATCGGATTTTGGTCTTACGTTAAATTCTCAAGCGAATACTGGATTGCAGAAATTTAGAATAGACGTAACAACGATTGGAGCGAATCCGCGAAAGTTTGCGGTTTATGATGAGATTTATATTGGGGATCGAGATGTTAGATTGGAGTTTTCGTCGAGGATGAATCGGCGTGGAGATATTGAGGTAACTCAGGCGTTTATAAACGATGGAGAAAGAGAACGTTCTTATGTTTGCAGACTTCGAGCGAGGGGTCGCGAGTATTTGCAGACATTTGTAACGAGACAAGGTTTTGGCAGGGTTGAGCATACTTATGTTATACCTAATGGCAGAGAGTTATTGAGAGCCGGCGTAAAAGAGATAACTATCCACGCAACGCCTCTTCCGACTGACCAAACGAGTCAACCGATGCTGTACACGATCCCGCTAATAGATTAAATCCAAAACCGATCTAGCCAATTTTTTTTGTAACCGTTCACGCACAAGAGAAAAATTTCCTAAGCCCTGAAAGGGCGTCTAGCAATAGCGTAGGGCAACGCCCTACGAAGAAATTGCCTAGAAAAACAAGCCCTGAAAGGGCGCAAGCCGTTTTGTAAAATTGAAATTTGCTGTCGCCCTTTCAGGGCTTCGTTTGTCGTGGAAATACTAACGTAGGGCGATGCCCTACGCTATTGCTGATTGCCCTTTCAGGGCGTAGGAAAATACTTTTTTCTCGTAAACAATTACAAATATACTTTAATTCCGAATTAAAAAAACCGTGAATGGTTACAAATTATCTTTGGCTTTTACCACACAAAGGCGTCATTTCCTTTTTCCGCGATTTTTCCGTATTCACCAAAAAAAATTGCGATTATCCGTGTTTAAAAATAATTCTGATAATTTCTATAAATGCTCTTGCTAGACTTACAAAACTAATTCGTTTAATTCGTCGTTTGAGTTGGTTGTTGTTTCTTGGTCTTTATTGGATTCGATTATTGTTGATTCTTTTTGATCTTTTTCAATCGAAATATTTTCTTCCGTTGGTAAGATGTCTTCATGATAAATTGCAACGGCGACTAGAGCAAATGAAACGACTCCAAATCTTCCCATAAACATTATTGTTACAATAATTATTTTTCCGGCAATTGTTAACTCCGGCGTGATGCCTCTACTCAAACCAACCGTACTCAACGCCGACGCGACTTCTAAAACGACGTCTTCAAATTTATGACTCTCAAAGGTCAACAATAAATACGCTCCAATCGAAAACGTAATCAAATATAACGCAAACGCCGCAAACGCCGCATTGATCCTGCCATGAGGTATCACACATCCAAAAAACGTAATCTCCCGACGCCCATGAACCGAACTCAATATTGTCGCTATTGCCGCCGACCATGTCGTACATTTTAATCCTCCTCCCGTTCCGCACGGAGACGCGCCAAGTAACATCAATATTATTATTATCATCGCCGTAGCCGCAGATAATTGACTAATCGGATACGTACAAAATCCAGACGTCGTCGTAGCAGATACCGTCTGAAAAAAAGAAACAAGCAACCGCTCCTTAATCGGAAGAGACGCTACATTCGCATCAAAAAAAAGCAATACCGAACCAACCAACACCGCAGAAAACGTCGAAATAAGAATTATCCGCGTCGTCAATGTCGTTCTAAATTTTACGCCAGAATCGCCAACGCTCGGCTCGTAATTTATCGCCCTGTATATCGCACGAGAAAAATCATCAAGAACTATAAAACCAATCGCGCCAAGTAAAGTTAACGTCATTATAATAATGTTGATCTTCACATTGTCAGCAAATTGCAAAAACCCGCCCGAAAACGTACTAAAACCCGCCGTACAAAACGACGTAACCGAATGAAATAACGCCGCCCAAAACGGATTCGGAACGCCGCGCTCCGTAAAAGCCTGCCAAAGTAATAACGTCCCAATCGCCTCTATCGAAAACGTAAACGCAATAATATGCTTCAAGAATACAGTAGATCTAAACGTCGAAGGCATCGAAAAAATCGCTCGTCCGATATTTATTCTATTATCCGAAACGTGTCCTTTTGATGCGAGAATCGCGTATGAGCCGATTATCATGTAGCCTAGTCCGCCCATTTGGACTCCAATTAAAATTACTAACTCGCCCCAAAAATTGTAAACTTCAGCAGGGTTAATCGGTAAAAGTCCAGACGTGCTGATTACCGACGTCGCGATAACTAACGTATCTATCCAATCGACAGAATCAACGCGGGATTGCCAACATATCGGCAAACTTAACAATAAAAATACGCCGAATATGTGAATAACATACAAAATAAAAATCGCATGAACTGGTCGAAGTCCGCCAAACCAGCACATTAAACGCTTAAATAAAGTCAGCATTTTTTAATTTAATTTTGGGTAAACGTTCACGAGTTTGTTAAATTCCGAATTTTAAAACCGTGAACGGTTACAAATTCTCTTTGCCAAAACGTCATAATTTATAACTTTAACGACTTGCCGATAATATGCAAGTTGACGCAAAAAACCATTTGACATTTTTTTATTAGAAGCTAAAATAAGTCAGAAGTTGAAAGTTAGTTAGCAAAATCAATTGCTGGTTGTCAAATAGAGATTAGCAAACCAAGTGTCAAGTAAGTTGTAATTAGTCGTGTTGTAATTAGTCGTGAATAACTGTAAACGACAAAAATCAATTGAACTAATTGACGCAAATAAAATGAAAATTTAAAAGCAAACAGTTTGAAATCTTTTTGAGCGTGGGGTTGAGGAGCAGGTTGATAAATTTCGACCTAGCAAGTAACGTGTGTTTTTTTTAGTTAGACATATATATTATGCGCTGTTTCAATTATATTTCTGAAACGATGTCTCAGGACGAGATAATTCATTTTCAAAACGTGAAGTTACGAGAGACAATACATTGGGCTTGGGCGCAAAATGGTTTTTTTCGCAAAAGATACACTGAGGCAGGTCTGTTGCGATTACATGACTTTTGCAACGCCGGAGATCTTATTCATATTCCGTTTACAAACAAGAGTGATTTTCGCGATACATATCCTCTTGGGATGTGTTGCGTTGATCGTCATTTACTTCGCGAAATGCACATGTCAAGCGGTTCGACAGGAACGGCGGTCGTGATGGCTTACACGTCGTCGGACATCGAGCAGTGGGCGGAATGTATGGCGAGATGTTATGTCATGGCAGGGGCAGCCGAAGGAAATGTTGTTCAAATTACGCCGTCGTTTGGATTATTCAACGGCGGATTCGGAATGTATCACGGCGCTCAAAGCGCAGGTTTATTTGTCGTGCCGGCAGGTTCGGGAAATACGGAACGTCAGATAAAACTTGCTAAAGATTTCGGCACGAAAATTCTTTGCGGCGTGGTTTCTTACGCTGTTCGAATCTACGAGGTAATGACAACGCTAGGATTAGAATTGCCGGATTTGAAAATCGGAATTTTCGGCGCAGAGAGTTTTTCAGAAGGAATGCGTCAAAGAATAGAGTCGCAACTTGGCATTGAAGCGTTTGACATCTACGGAATGACAGAGACGGGCGGAGTTGGCACGCTTGGGATGGATTGTGTCGCGCATAATGGGATTCATGTTTGGGAAGATCATTATTATATAGAGATTATTGATCCGGTAACGAGTAAGAATTTACCGGACGGCGAGCAGGGCGAGTTAGTGATTACGTCGTTATCAAGACAGGCGATTCCGGTGATTCGATTTAGAACGGGCGATTTGACAAGAGTCGTTTCGAGAGAGAAATGCGATTGCGGACGCACTCATACAAGAATAGCAAAAATCGCCGGTCGGACTGATGATATGTTGATTATAAAAGGCGTGAATTTCTTCCCGCAACAAGTAGAGAGCGCGTTGATGGAGATTCCGGGAGTTCTGCCGCAGTATCAAATTGTAATTGAGGAAACAGACGGAGTACGCGACGTAAGAATAAACGTTGAAGCGGATGAATCTGTAACGGGATATATGATTGAGAAACATCTAAAAGAACGTCTAGGATTTTCACCCAAAGGCGACATTTTCAAACAGGGAGAATTACCGCGTCAAGAAGATGGAAAAGCAAAAAGAGTAATTTATAAAATAAACGAATAAAAACGCATATATCTATAGAATTTTCGTAACGTTTATTTTAATTATTTTCATTTAAC
>JAITAZ010000457.1 GCA_031283825.1 Planctomycetaceae bacterium
ATTTGTAATCATTTGTAGGTAGGCGACTGTAGATTTCGTATTTTTTAGCGAAAGGTTGTCTAGCAGATAACAAAAAAATATTCAATTGAAATATTACCAATAATGAAATCGTTTTTTCATTTGATAAAATTACTTGTTAAATCAATCTTCAGATATAGTCCGAATATTGTTTGGCTGCTTGGCTTGGCGATTTTTCTTGCTTATTTAAGTCCTTGTATTGGTTCTCATTATATCGCTGGGCAAATTACGAATATTGGACTCTTTCTTATTTTTTTCGGATATGGAATCGGTATGAGTCCGTCGATTATCTGGCGTGGAATTGTCAACTGGAAATTACATATTGTTGTGCTTTTGACAACTTTTTTGACATTTCCGCTTGTTGTTCTTGTCGTGCGTCAATTTTTTGTAACGGAAAAGAATCAAGAGATTTGGCTTGGTATTTTTTATATTGCGGCTTTGCCATCTACGATTTCGTCGTCTGTTGTGATGGTATCGATTGCGGGCGGCAATATTCCTGCGGCGATTTTCAACGCGAGTATTTCAGGAATCGTTGGAGTTTTCATCACGCCGATCTGGATGAGCTTACTGATTACAGGTATTGTCGGCGCAGATAATTTTTCAGTTATAAACGCAATCGGAAAACTAATGATTATTATAATTCTGCCGATAACGCTAGGGATGTGTTGCAATAAAAAACTCGCGAATTGGACTGCAAAAAACAAAAAAATTCTACGATACTTCGACCAAAGCGTAATTTTGTTTGTTGTTTATACGTCGTTTTCTAAATCATTTGCAAACGATGCATTCGACGGTTTCGCAATTTCGCAACTAGCGATTTTATGCGTCGGAATGATATTACTGTTTTTTTGTATTTACGGAATCACTTTGACCTGCTGCAAAATTTTGAATTTCAACAACGAAGACACAATCGCCGCCCTTTTCTGCGGATCGAAAAAATCACTCGGACATGGAATCACAATGTCAAAAGTAATTTTTGCAGAAATCGGAAGCGTTGGTATTGTGCTTCTACCGATAATACTTTATCACGCTTTACAACTCATCGTCGTAAGCATAATTGCAAAACGCTACGCCGAGACAACAAAAAATAATAACGAACAAAATAAAATCCCGTAAATTATTTCGTCCAGAATTTTGTAATCGTAATTATTCGGTAGATTGTAAAAAAAACATAACCGTTCACGAACAAGAGAAAAAATTCTTACGCGCCGGATTTAAAGCGTAAAAGTATCCCCGATGGAAAAAGTGAACAAATTGAATATAATTATTTGTCAGTCGATGACAAATTACGTTCAAGAAAAATTATTACTCCAAAAAATCAAACAAAAAAACAAATAGTTGCAATAGAATTTGAAAACATTTTTTGAATGTTGTTTATGTTTCTATTGTTTCTTTATGTCCGATTTAAAAATTTAGAAATTCCCAATGATAATATTGCGGAAATAAAAAGATGAAAACACAAATAAAGAATTTTGTTATAGCGATTAGAATCGCGATATTTACGGCGGTATTTATACCGTTATTTTTTGTTTCGGTTATTTCTGCCAATTCGGGCGAAGTTCTGGCAGATACGAACAGTTCGAAAATTACGAGCGGCGAAACTCACAATCAATCGGAGAAATCGTCTAAGAAAACGCCGAATTTGAATCCGCTTGAGTTGGCGTCTGATACGGCGATTTGGTCGCTTGTGATTTTTTTGTTGGTGTTCGGAATACTCGGAAAATTAGCATTCAAACCAATAGCAAAAGCACTCGATGAACGCGAGTCAAACATCGCAGAAAAAATCGCGTCGGCACAACGCACAAACGACGAAGCAAAAGAAATCTTACTGCAATACCAAAACAAACTAGATCAATCAAAAGAAGAAGTACGACAAATACTAGATACAGCCCGAAAAGACGCCGAAAGAGTATCGGCAGAAATCGTCTCAAAAGCAAGAGAATCAGCCGTCCAAGAACGCGAAAGAGCAATGAAAGAAATCGACGGCGCAACAACTTTCGCATTACAAAAAATCGCAGAACAAAGCGCAACTCTAGCAACAAATCTCGCCGGAAAAATCATCCACGCCGAAATCAAACCTGAACACCACCGCGACCTAATACGAAATGCACTCGATGACTTCGCAATAAAAAGTTAATAAAAACACTTTGCCCGTTGGTATTCAAAATTATTTTTTAAATACCGATTTTTTGGGTGAATAAAGATACGTAATATATCAGCGGAATTTTTTAAACGCGGATAATTAGGGGAATTTTTAAACGCGGATAATACGGATTCAACGGATATTCGCGGAGAATAGAAATGACGATTTTAATATTCATAAAATTATTTAATTTAGGTTTATTTAGTTATAGTTGATTTGTCTAGTCAATTATTTAGTTAGTTAGTTAGTATTAATAATTTCTTGCATTCCCCTTTTATCCCATTAAAATTATTGACTTCTATCACACAAAATCATCATTTGTTTTCTCCGCGATTATCCGTTCTATCCGATATATCCGCGTTTAAAATTCCCCTTTATCCGTGATTAAAAAACCGTGAATGGTTACGTAATATTACTGTCGATTTACGACTCGTTTTTGCACGTCGGTTTCGATTTCTCCAAATGCGTTTTCGTAACGTTTGATAGCAGTTTGAAGAGTGAGCAGCATTCGTTTTGCCGAATAAAAGCTGGTAACGATTCGATTTGAAATTTTAATTGTTTGTTGCGAATTCCCTAGCGGTACTTGATTCAAACCGAAGTCGAGAATAATTTCTTCCGGCGTTCCGGTTATTCTGCAATAATTCACGTAGGCAGCCGCGACGTCGGAATCGTCTAATTGCAGTTGTTGTTGCGATAGCGTATTGGGATCGTTTGGAATATCTCCAGACATAGTTCAAAACTCCTTTTTAGGTAAGTTGATGAAATTTTTGTAAATGTTCACAATCACTGTAACCGTGAACTACGCTTTTATATCAGAACATAAAATTATGACAATAGGGGTAACGACGACGTAATATATCAAACCGAATAATTGCTCTTGATCTGTTTTTCTAAAAACATTACACTTCACAATCGCTAAATAAAAATAGAGACGACTACTTCAGAAATTATCAGAAAAGACTCAAATCGTCAAATGAAATCCGCAAAAATTAATTCCGAATTTGCCAAAAAACAATGACAATAAATTTCACAATAATAATCACAAAAATCACAAAATAATTATGACTCCTAACAATAATCAATTTTTTCAAAATTGTCTTAACTCGACAAGACGTTTATTTCAAAATTTTTTGAAACGATATTTAAACAATCC
>JAITAZ010000461.1 GCA_031283825.1 Planctomycetaceae bacterium
TCTCTTTTTCTTTGCATGAAATCTGGCATTGTGTGTCCGGCAAAAGTTGTTTCTCCGTAGATTGTGCCGTAAGTAAGAGGTCCAGTTCCGGCAAACCATAAATTTTGCGCTCGACTCTCACTCATACTGTTACCCGACGCCCAAATCGGACGACCCGTTTTTTTGTTATACGCAAAAACAGCAATCTTAGCAACGCCAATCTGCTTGGTTCGTCTCATAAAAGGCACTTCAGGAATCGTCGCGCCAGAAATCGTCGCACCCGGAATCGTCGGAATCGATAACGCCGGAATACCAAGCAAAAGATCATCACGATCCGTCCCAACCGCGCCAGCTCGAACATCCACAATATAATCTGCATCCGTTTCATGATCGCATAAAATACCGCCGCTAGTCGCAAGATGTTGACGCAACGCCATCGTCAAATATTTGTTATCTGTAACCCCATCTATCGCAGACGTATTAAGATAAACACGACGATCACCCAACGGACGAAAATTTATTTTACCAACCGCACTATCAATCGCATTGCTAATTAGAAGTTGCTCCGTGCCAGTACGCGCAGTATCGCTCCACTTGGTCGTACCACAACCAACAAGACAAAAAAACAACATGTTAGTCAGAACAAAAAAAATATAAATCATTCGATATACTATTTCTTGCCTCTGAATTTTATCGAGTCGCATTAATGTAATTTATCTGACCTTTTCGTTTCTTGACATGAAAACAAATAAAAAAATTTGGTAACCATTCACAGGTTTAATTTCGGAATGAGGAATTATTTTTGTAACCGTTTACGGAATTTTTTATTTTTTTATCGAAAAATTAAAACGTAAATAGTTACAAATTAACAATTGTAGAGACGCAATGCCTTGCGTCTCATTGTTCGATCAAAAGATCACCGATGGAGACGCAAAGCATTGCGTCTCTATTGTTCGATCAAAAGATCATCAATGGAGACGCAAAGCATTGCGTCTCTACATTGGGTTTAGCAATTCAAATCCGAAATTAACAACTCGTGAATGTTTACTTTTATTTTTATATTGCAATTCTCAATCTTATGAAAAATCCTGTATCAGGTTTATAGTCTGGGAAACCGCTGACTTCGAATTGTCGTCCGATAGCGCAGCCGGTTTCTATTCCTAAAGTTACTCCGGTTGCACAACGATGCTCGTAGCCGATTAAGAAACGGAAATCGCGATATTCAATTTCGGTTTCTATACCGTTTTTCTCGTAAAACCATGAACTTCCGCCAAGTTCAAACGCGCCGTAAATCCATCTTGTGAATTTCTTTTGAGAATTTGCGTCCCACTGATCGAAACATCTCAATCGTTTTGCGATTCGCATAATCGGAAAGAGTAATTCAAAATTTAAATCGGGATTCGGAGTCCAGATTAAACCTCCGATTGGCAGCCAATTGTACTCGTCGTTTCTGTCGAGATATGCGACTCCTAGTATCAATTTTAATCGCGGATTGAAATTCCAAATTGCCGCAATATGCGCCGGATAACGCATCGACTTGCTCGAACTGCCCTCAAAAGTTCCGCTGTACAACACCGACCCCGCAACGTCAAACGATAACTTTTTCTCAATCACCGGAAACAACCAACGAAAATCTACGCCCGTATTGTAAAGGTCAAGCGAATCCGCCGACTTGCGATCAAATCGCTTATGACTAAACGACGGCGTAATAATCAAAGGCGATTTCTCCGTCGGAAGAGGCGCGGCAAATACAACAGAAATATCCGTTTGAACTAATCCGAGTCCTTTGTCGCCGCCTTCAGGAATCCACAACACGCTGCTGCTCAATTTCTGAAAGAAACTATTACGCCGCTCATTTTGACCAATATTCGACAAATATAAATCGCCGATCTCCTTCGATGGTATCAACTGCATACCGTCGTTTTGATCAATATACTTATTCGCGTCAATCAAAACCTCCGGCATGACGCTCAAACTAGAAAACGCACCAGTACCAGATTCACTCGGATAAGGTAAACCCGTCGAAACGTCAAACGAATCCGCAATCGCCGACTCGCAAAAAGTAAACGTCGCAGCGAATGAAAACGCTAATAAAAATAAAGTACAAATTGTTCTTTTCATTTTTTTGTTACAATAATTAGTTAGTTGATTGATCGATTGTTATACGGCAATTTCTAAAACTATTTTTTACCGAATATAACGCAGTGGATAAATTTTTAATCTTATGAAAAATCTGCATTGAGCAATCTATTTCTGGCGAGTACGTTAATTGAGATTTTTTTCTGTTTTGCTTCTTGTTCTAATTGCGAGCGTTCCGATTCGGTCAAGCGAATCAAAAGTCGGCAATTACGAGATTTTTTTGACGGATTACTTGTTACGACAGAAGTTGATATTTTTTCCAATTGCTTTTCAGCAATTGCATTATTTATGCGTTCTAGACCGTGTTCGGCGCCTTCTAAAATGTATTTTAATTTCTCTTCGACGGACTTATTTTTTGTATCTTTATAGCGTTTTTGACTCGCTTCTTGAATAAAATCTAGAACATTGTTTTTTTTAATCATTTGAAAATTTCCATAAATTTGAAAGGGGTTACTATTTTCGGGACAAAAATATTTTGCGGCGTATTGATATTTGTAACAAGTTCAATTGTTTTTTTTCGGACGATATGTTTTGTATCGCAACTGATTAGATAATCGCATGAAAAAATGCTCGCGTAAGCAATATGCGCAAGGTCTTCCAAGTGTTTTTCTGTTAAGACATGTTGTTTAATATAAAGTTTTAATAATTCCGCAATCTCATTAAATGAGTTAGGCAACGAAATTATTTTAAATTGCGAAATAACGTCTGCTACTTTATTATTTAATGACTGCGACGCAAAATCAATTTCATAATGAAAAATAGGGCTGATAAAAAGTCTAAATTTTGATGAATTTTTCGACAAAAATTCGAACAACGAAATAACGACGTAAGTATTACTACTGTTGTCAAACAGGCTACAAATTGCAGACGTATCAAAGTAAATTTTTTGCATTTTTACAACTGATCTCATTTATGATTCCATAGGTAATTATTTAAAATAATATAATATTCGTATTACAGGTCAACTTCTAACAAGCGAAATTAACGTTCTCAATGAGTTCTCATTGTCATTGGGCAAGCCCAAAATGATCGCGTTTATTGTTACAATAAATATGTTTTTTTGCGGCGTAAATTTTGTTGATATATTTTCGCTGACACAACATTTCGACAAAAAGTCGCCTAACTTATGAACATTTACAGATTTAAAAATGTTATGTCTGAATAATAATTATTAAAAATCTATTCCTAATTTTAGGTAAAAAACTGATTTTGGCGAAAGCCATTTTGTGTCATTGGAGTATAATTCTCGATCAAAGCTGCCGCCTAGTTCTACGAAACCTGTGATTTGGTTATTCCATTGGAAGTCGCAACCGACTCCGAATTTTATGTCGTTGTAATCAGTTTCTCCGGTGTGTTGCCATCTCCAGCTTTCGCCGTCTAATTCGGTTTGAAGATATCCCCATGCTGTCAATCTTCCGTCCGACCAAACGCGCTTTGAGATTTTTGTTTTTGGAAACGTGATATAAAACAACCAATCGTCTCTTGGAATCCATTCGAATCCGATTACCGGCAGCATTTTGTATCTTTGACGATCCATATATCGTCCGCCCGCAATGATATTGAACGGTTGCGAGATGCGGAACTTGCCGATTAGTTCGCCTTGATAACGCAACGAATCCGAATCTAACTTTTTGAAATCCGAATACGCGCCGAAACGAAACCACGATTCAATCGAGAAAAATTCTGTGATTTGCGGTTTAATTCCGACGTCGATATATGCCGCAAATCCATTCGCGTTTACATCGACAACTCCTGGTCCGTTCCACCAATACAAACTTCCTCCCGGCGCAATGTAAATCGATCCCGAACCGCCGGAGCCGGGTTGATAATCGGGTATAAATCGGCATGGAATCGCAAATTGCATTCTCAAGTCGAGTTCTTGCATTCCGAATGTCCGTGAATTTTCGCTGTTTCCACGCGGTATATATTGATAACCGACATGAGTCGCCTCGCGAAATTTTTTCATTGTCGTTACAGTCTCAGGGAAAAAATTATCGAAATTACTACTCGACGTAGAGCCGATATAATTCGAATAAGAGTTAGTTGTCGAAGTTGACGAAGTTGTCGAATTCGTATTCGACGGAACAATCGGATCAATGATCGCATAAGGATCAAATTGAGAATAGTAAGTCGAATTTACAGGAGAAGTCGTCGTAGAAGTCGAAGAAATTACGGGCGAGGGATTGATCGGCGCGGGAGATATATTTTGCGCAACGTAATATGGATTCGCGTAATTAAATTCAGACGATGTAGAACCGGACGTGCCGAAGTCAAGTATTTCAAGCGAACCGGAACCATTGTATAGACTCGCGCCGGTTGTTTGTGCAATTATTGTTGCGCAAAATATCAGTATCAAACATAACGCCGATATTACGCCGAATAATTGTATTGAAAACCGGTTTAATTTACGTACAAAAATCATAAAGTATTTTGAAATTTTAAAAATTTCCCGTTTGAAATTTCGGTTCATGGAGTTTGTATAATTCGCATAAAATAGTTCTAACTTAAAATTGAGAGTTATTTATTTGCGATAAATACGATATTTCGCCGATTGAGTCAAGATGAATTTTTATAATATGTAACCATTCGCGGTATTTTTAAAGACCATATTATTTTTT
>JAITAZ010000479.1 GCA_031283825.1 Planctomycetaceae bacterium
AAAAATTAAAACGTGAATAGTTTAACAATTGTAGAGACGCAATGCCTTGCGTCTCTATTGTTGTCTTAGTCTAAATTCGATCAAAAGATCACCGATAGAGACGCAAAGCATTGCGTCTCTACTGTTGGTTTAGCCATTCAAAAACGGTAATTGTTCACGCGCAAGAGAAAAAATCCTTCGCCCTGAAAGGGCAACGGAGTTTTAGCCCACCGCAACGCGGTGGGTTAGGATTGCCCCAATAATGTCGCCCTGAAAGGGCAGCGGAAAAAATTATCACGAATATTCGTTACAAAAATTCAACGGAATTATTGCGAAATTTTAACGATGATTACATTCCAATCAAAAAATTATGACTTTAAGAGAAATATTTTATTTAGCAGTTCTCTTTTTTTTAATACAATTCGTTGTAGTTTGGATTCGTATGAATATAAATCCTGAAGTAGAAATTCCTGCTTTTTTCGCGATTATATATCCATTTCTAATTATAATGTTAAGAGCATGTTTGAGAGTTGGACTCTTGCCGGATAAAATTTTTAATCCTTACTCTTGCACAAGCGAAAATGATACGGAATTATTCAAAAAATGTATCCAACTTGTATCCATATTCGCCGGAATTTGGGGCATAGTATTTTTCTTATCGATGACTTACTGTTACTATTCTCCTTTATTTAACTTTTTACATGTGATTATGAACTATTGTATGATGGGTAGTCCTTGCGTTTTGCTTCTTATTTTGCTTGTGTGCTGGTTCGACGAACTTGTCTTAATCAAATTCAAAAGAAAAAATATAAACAATACAACTAATATAACAAATAATCCTCAACACGATTCCGATAATTCCTCACAAAATTTAACCGCCGATAAAAACAATTTTCATCAGTCGTTTTAAAAACAAAAAAATTCAAAATGAATCTCCAAAATAAAAAACCTATTGAACGCGTGTTTCTCGACTGGAAGAAACCTTTGCTTGAAATTACGGCAGATTATTTGATCAAAAAATTCGCATCCGGTAGCGTCGATTCCGATGTTGAAACGACAGATAATTCGGCGTTGAAATGTCGATTAGATTTATCGTCGGTTGTGTTGGTGTTTCCGGTTCATCGCGCAATTAAACGATTTGAAGAAATCTTGACTGTAAAAGTCAATCTTCTTGCTAATAATAATCAAATCGATCCCGCTTGGATTCCGCCGGAAATTATAACTCTCGGCAGTTTGCCCGAAAAATTCTACGAACAAAATTTTCCAATTGCAAACGAAATCACTCAATTTTTTGCATGGAGACACGCTATACTTAATCTTCAAAATGCCAATTCCGAATCGCTACAAAATTTATTGCCTTCCGCTTTAGACAAATTAGACGTCGTAAACGGAATCGCACTCGGGAAAATTTTCGCCGAATTACATTACGAACTCGTCTCGGAAAATATCGATTTCAAAAGAATTATCGAAAAATACAAAACGCTCAACCTGCAACAAGAAATTAAAAGATGGGAAGCTCTAAACTCGCTGAAAAACGAATATCATAAAATTCTTGACAACCTCGAAATTTGGGACTTGCAAAGCGCAAGAGAATTCGCGGTCAAAGAACACGATGATTTAGAACTCAAAAAACAAGCCGAAGAAGAATATAAAAAAATCTGTAGCGAATTTGAAGAACAAAATAAACAATTCATTCTTGTCGGTCTGGTTGACATGAATACATTGCAAAAAGAAATCGTCAACAAGTTTTCTCAATTTGTAACGGCGCTGATTTTCGCTCCGTCAGATTACAAAAATTCTTTTGACGAATCCGGTTGTATCGTTCCAGAAAAATGGCTCAACGAAGTTATTCCAATCGACGATTCTCAAATCGAAATTGTCGAGCGTTCCGATTTTGAAGCCGACGCGGTGTTGCGGTGTCTGAATGATTCGCGTAACTTGGAATCGTCCGACGGTAAATTCGCGGCGGGAGAGATTTCTATCATTGCCGCTAACGGCGAAACGTTGCCGTTTTTCAAACGACGCTTTCGCGAGGCAAATATAAAATTGTCTCATTTCAAAGGGACGGAATTGAAACATACGCCGATTTTTCGTTTTCTCGATTTGCTCGCAAAATTTATCGCAACAAAAAAATTCTCCGACTTGGCTGAACTCGCAAGACATCCCGATATGTACGATTTTTTGAAACAAAAATTCATCGACAATCAAAATTATCACAAATTATTGTCTGCTCTCGATCAATATTGCAACAAATTTATTCCCGATAAAATCGACGGCAATTGGAAATCGATTTCCGAATCCGATTACAAAAACTCGCAACAAGACCTCGACGATGCCATCCAAAAAACGTGGACAATCGTTTGCGATTTAATCGACGGACTTGAAATTTCCGATCCGACAAATATCAACCATCGCCGCGAACTTCCAAATTTTTGGCTTGATAAAATCGACGCGATTTTAGCTCAATTTTATTATTGTAAAGATCGTCAAATAACTCGCGAAACGCTAGAATTTATAGCAATTGCGAATCGTAAGATAAACAAAATTCCGCAATCTATTGTTCCGCCGATGACATTTTTTGAAACGATAAATCTTCAATTGTCGTTGCTTAATACTGAATTTATTCCGCCGTATCCAGACGTTGACGCGATAGATTTAATCGGTTGGCTTGACGCGACGATGGACGATTCGGCGTTGTTGGTTGTGTCGGGAATGAACGATGGATTTATTCCGTCGTATGTAATCGCGGATTCGTTTTTGCCGGATAATATTCGCGTCGAGTTGAATATTCTTGACAACAAACGCCGCTGCGCCCGCGACGCTTACGCTCTTATTGTTACAATAAAAACGCGAAAGAATAATGGAGGTTGCGTTCATTTGATAAGTTCGCGAAGTTCTATTGCCGGCGATCCTTTGATTCCGAGCAGACTGCTCTTTGCAACGGACGATAATAATTCTGACGAAAGATTAAAACTCGTAAAACGGGTTCAACGATTTTTCGGAGAGATGCCTAAACAGCCGAAAATAATTTTGGAAGGCTCGGTTGAAAGTAATTTGTCGAGGAGTTCTAAATTTTGCGTGCCGAAATTGCCGGAGCTGAAGCAGCCGATTCAAAAGATGAGAGTTACGGAGTTTGCAGATTATGTGCGTTGTCCGTATAGATATTTTTTGAAACAGCGTCTTGAACTTTTTCCGATTGACGATTCGGCGGAGGAGATTAGTCCGAGTGGATTTGGAAATTTGATACATGCTGTTTTGTGCGAATTTGGCAGAGACGAATTGACGCGAAATTTTGACGATGAAGAAATTATAAAATTGTGGTTGAAAGATAAATTACTTGAGGTTGCAAGAAAAATTTTTGGCGAGAGTCCGCGAGCGGCGATTGCTATTCAAATAGAGCGAGCGGCGAGTCGGCTAGAAGCGTTTGCAAAATGGCAAGCCGACCGTCGAAAGAGCGGACATAAAATTTTGCACGTCGAATTTAAGTTAGACGCGAAAGAATGCGAAGAACAAAATTATCTCGAAGTAGATAACCGCAAAATGATTTTAACAGGACGAATCGATAGAATAGATTACGACGAAAAAAATAAAGTATTTACGATTATCGATTATAAAACGTCTGATAAAGTTAAAATGCCGAAAGACGTTTACAAGGAAATCGATGGTCAATGGTTAGATTTTCAGTTGCCTCTTTATAAATACATTTTGCAAAATATCGACAAATTTAAAAATGCGCCGATAGCTCTAGCGTATGTCAATTTACCTAAAACGAATAAAGTAGAAATTAAAGTTGCGAATTGGTCAGAAGAAGTCTTAAACGAAGCGATTGAACAAGCCAAAAAAATTGTACATGATATATGGGAAAATAATTTCGATTTGACAAATCCTCCGCCTCTCTACAGTGCCGATTACGCCCCAATCTGCCTTGACAATATCCCAAAATAATTACCGCAAGATCCCCCAATAATTACCGCAAGCGTAAAATATACTCATCACAATTTAAATTTTGGCTTTATGAAATTTATTACGGCGAGTTTTGATTGCAGTCATATATGAAGTTTTATTTTTTGTAACAATAATTTTAATGATACCGTGTAATTTATTTCAAAGATATTTTGTTATTTTTCGATAACTTCATTTTATTACCGTTCACGGATTTTTACATTCGGCGCTATGTAATATCAGGCGAAAATACAAATGATGATTTGCCAATAACAAATTTTTTGTCATATAGTAATATATTGGTGTAAAATTTATGTTAGCCCCGCATGGGGCGACAAGTGTATAACCGGCGGTGTAGCGAAGCGTAACCGCCGGTAAACGCCCCATCAACCGAAAGTCCCGCAGGGACAACACTATGAATTATTATGAATTATTGTAAAGATAAATCAATTTCATAGTGTCGCCATATACAGGACTAATAAAAATATTATAACCGCTCTTGAGTTTTTAAATTTCGAATTTTAAAACCATAAACGGTTACAAATTTTTTAACAAATCCTCGATATCAAAAATTTTTCTTCATGTTACTATTGTGCTCTAGTCAAAAATAGATTATCATATCTCTTGTTGTTATTGACTTCTCAATAAAATTAATTAACAATTGAAAAATATTGATGATTCTTGGGCGGTCAAATCAACGAAATAAACTAAAAATAATAATGTCCTGTAAAAAATAAAATTGTAATAAATATTTTTAGAAAAGGGCAAATAACACTTTTAACAATTAATGAGGAGTCGCTATGATAAGGACGACAAACATCGTTTTAACGGGATGTGCCCTATCGGGAAAAACTAATTTTATCACCTCGCTACTTTGGCATCTCGATAGTTTTAAGCCAGAAAAATTTACTGTAAAAAATAACAAAGAGAAAATAAAACTCAGCCGAATTACTTTAGATCCCGATCAT
>JAITAZ010000484.1 GCA_031283825.1 Planctomycetaceae bacterium
AAAAATCGCCGTTGCCGCCTGCTACGAAAATTTGTACAAAAATTCACAAATCATAAATTACCTAACAAACGTCAGAATTGAAAGCGGAACCACTAAAAAAATCGACGCAAACCAAACTATCGACGCCGCAAACCAAAAAAATATACCAGTCTATCAGCTTAAATAATTTGTATCCGTTCAAGCCCAAAAGAAAAAGTTACCATTCACGGTTTTTTTATTTTTTATCGAAAAATTAAAACGTGAATATTTACAAATTAACAAAAGTAGAGACGCAATGCCTTGCGTCTCTATCGGTGATCTTTTGATCGAACAATGAGACGCAAGGCATTGCGTCTCAACGATTGCTAATTTGTAACTATTCACGTTTGAATTTTTCGATAAAAAAATAAAAAATCGTGAACGGTTACAAAATTACTAAAGTCGTTACTGAACAGTTACGAATAATTATTGTTTGTCAAAGATTCGTTTTGCTCGTTCTTTTAATTTTTCGTTTTTACTTTGCTCAATAACTTTTTTCATGGCATCCGCGATTGTGGGAGACTTTACTTGCAACTTCTCGCCTATCACAACAAGCGTTTCCGCCGCCTTGTCTCGCAACTTCTCATTGTCATTGTCAAGATACTTAGCCGCGACATTAAACGTATTCAATGTCGGATTTCTTTCATAAACGCCAAATATCAAAATCTTGTCGTCGTCTTGAGTCGCTAAATCATACGTCTCCTGACAAATCTGCAACTTGCGTTCCTCAGACATCGCAAATTGTCTCGCCAATCTAATATAACCACGCAATCCTCGACTCTTATACTTCGACTCCTTCGCAACCTTCAAACACGCCGCCGCAATCAAATCAACGTCGCCTTGAGATGTCCATTTGCCCAAAACTTCAGTCGCTTTATTCTGCACGTCTTCAACGTCTTCAAACGCGCTTCGCTCAACAATCGACACCGCTTTCGCGCCGCCAATCTCTCTCAACAACTCAAGCAAATTCAACTTAACCGACGCCGGAGATTTCTCAAATACTTTTCTAACCTCCTCCGACGCTGCATCCTGCGGCAAACGAGTACAAATCGATTTAAGAGCAATAAGCAATTTGTCAGTTTCATCTTTCGCCTGCGTTTTAGCAAACAAATCCAAAATTAACGGCAAATCCACAAGTCCAGCCGTCTGACCTATTGCATCAAAAGACGCCTTGCGAACTTCCGCATTAGAATCAGTTATACTCTTTTTCAAAAGAGGATACGCCGAAACAATTCGACGATCCTTAACTAATTCAATCGCCAAAATTCGCACGCTAACGTCTTCGTCAGCAACAAGATTGCCAATCGCAACGTCAATGTCTTTGCCCGATAAATTTTGCAACGTAACTCGCGAAACGTCCGCTAACTTGGCAGATTCCCGCCGCTTTACAATGTCAAGTAAAATCGGCACAACAGACGAATCGCCGATTTTTCGGAACGATTCAATCGCCGCAATCCGAACCGACTCGTCGCCGGATTTCGCTAACTCCAAAATAACAGGTAACGCAATCGTCCGAACAGCGGCGTCTTTTCTGTCGCTAATTGAACGAATCAATAACGCCTTACGCGATAAATCTGTCTGTTTGCCAAGCAAATCAACCATCGCCTTTGTAACCGACTTACTCGCCGGCAACTCACGACCAACTTTCAACCCAACTTCATAATTCTCAAGCGAATCCGCTTTCAACAGCTCAAGAAGCAAATTAACGCCCTGATCGCCTCTTGCTAAAATACGCTGATATAACGCCGCCTCACGCTGATAAGGCTTGACTTTTGCAAACGCTAAATTATCGTAAATTCTTAATGCGGCAGAAGTTTTGCCCTTTTTTAATAAATTTTCCGCAAGCAAAAAAGCCGAATCCGCAAAAATTGGATCAAGCGATTTTTTCGCGAAAAAATCAATTGCGCCGTTTCCGGCTGTACTCGCATAAGCGTAAGCGGCAGCTTGTTTTACGTCTGTGTTTTTGTGTGTCAAAAACGACTTTGCCGTCGCCGCCGATTCAGGATTCGCCCGAACTCCGAGTGTCGTCAAAATTCCTGCAATTAATTCAGGTTTGTCAACTTTTTTGACATTTTCACAAAGAGCCTTATCAACTCCTTTATCTGGAATAGTTTCTAACGCATATCTTGCGTAAAAACCTTCTTTGGGGATTTCAAGTTTTTCGATCAAAACCGGCACGGCGGCTTTTGTGCCGTACATCCCAAGTCGTTTGTATGCGAATATTTTAATTCGCAAAAAATCGTCGCCTTCGGTCGTCGGCTTGATGATTTCCAACATTTGGTTTTCATCAGTCGAGATAAGGAGATTTCGGATTATTTCCGCCCCTTTCTTATTTAGCGCGTCGGCAGGAACTTGATGCCAACCCGGATCTTGCGCAAATGCCGAACATGTCAGACAAATTGACGCAACCAGTAAGTTAAATATATGTTTCATTTTAGTTAAATGTTTTTGTTAAATGTTTGTAATCTGCACAAAACGATTTCCTGTAATCGCTGGATTACAATACTTTACGTTTTATGCACTGTAATTAGTTTTTGTTTTTGTCGATTTTTTTTTGATTTTTTTGTATGAAAAAGTCTTTGATCAATTGGAATTGTCATTGACTTATATCGATACGATTTTTTGTTTTAGCATCTCCATGGGTCGCGCATTGCGCGGCTTCTCAAGCGGTTTGCGGTTCGGGTTTCTTCGTTATCGCCGATAAATTCTTCTTTTGCGGGGTCAAATTTTAGGGCGAAAGATTTATCCGAATTTGATAATTTTGCCGGATTCAAATCCCATACGATTTTTGCACAATGCGATGCAATATGAGCATTTGCGGCGACCTCCGCATTCGATGCCGGTTTTTTCCGCGTTTTAATGCAATCTAAAAATTCGCGGATGTGGTTACGTGGATCTGTGCCAGCCATTCCGAAGTATTTTAAATCTTTGCGTAGAGCGTCAGATGAAACCTCCAGTCTTCCTGAATCTCCAGTTTCGACCCAACCTTCGTCTCCGACGTATCTTGCGGAGCAAGTTCCCAAACCGATCCATCCGTCGTTTCTACAAACGAGTTTAACGCCGTTTGCGTATCTTGCTTCTACGGTGGAAGTTTTATTGCCGTCTTTATTAAATGTTGCCCAATATTCGACTGGAACGGTTTCGTCTGATTGATTTGCCCATTGGCAGAGATCGACGGTGTGCGTTCCCCATTCGAGGATTCCGCCGCCGTGAAAGTCGTAATGTCCTCTCCATCCGCCGGTAACGTAGGAGTGGTTGTAAGGTCTCCAGGGGCAAGGACCGAGCCAAAGTTCCCAATCTATATTATC
>JAITAZ010000515.1 GCA_031283825.1 Planctomycetaceae bacterium
GACGAATTTACGATTGGCGGAATCGGACGAAATCGAAAAACATTCAATATGCACAAAAATTAAAGTCGCCTTAGGGCATAACCAAAATTTGATCGAGGTCAAAACTCAAAAAGGAGAAATTAAAATGACCAAAAAATTAATTGCAGCATTTTTCGTAACAGTAATTACGTTTACCGCAATTACCGTCTATGCTGCCGACTACGAATTGTTAAATGTCTCGTATGATCCGACTCGCGAATTGTACGAACAGTTTAATAAGTCTTTCGCCAAATTTTATAAGGCAAAGACCGGAGATAATGTCAAAGTTAAACAATCTCACGGCGGAAGCGGAAAACAAGCACGCGCCGTGTTCGAAGGACTAGAAGCAGACGTCGTTACACTCGCCCTCGCTTACGACATTGACAATATCGTAGAGAAAGGAAAATTGCTGTCCCCCGATTGGCAAAAAAAATTGCCCGACAATAGCACGCCATACACTTCAACTGTCGTGTTTCTTGTTCGCAAAGGCAACCCCAAGAAAATAAAAACTTGGGACGACTTGCTCAAACCCGGTGTCGAAGTTATCGCCGCTCACCCGAAAACTTCAGGAGTCGCAAGATGGAGTTATCTCGCAGGTTGGGGATACATTCTACAAAAAGAACTAGGCGACCTCAAAAAATTAAACGATCCGGCTTACGCAAAAGACGTCGAAGCGGCTCAGAAAAAAGCATTGGAATTTACCGCCGAACTTTACAAACATGTTCCAGTACTTGATTCCGGCGCTCGCGGTTCAACACAAACATTTGTCCAACGCGAAATCGGAGACGTACTTCTAAATTGGGAAAACGAAGCATTTCTCGCAATTAGAGAGTACGGAAAAGATAAGTACGAAATCGTAGTTCCGCCAGTCAGTATTCTCGCCGAACCGCCGGTCGCGATTATTGATAAAGTCGTTGATAAACGCGGCTCACGGAAAATTGCCGAAGCCTATCTCAATCATCTTTATTCGGACGAAGGTCAAGAAATTGCCGCAAAAAATTATTATCGTCCAAGAAATAAACAGATTTTGAAAAAATACTCAAAGAATTTCACCGACGTAAAATTATTTACTATCGACGAAGTTTTCGGAGGTTGGAAAGCCGCTCAAACAAAGCACTTTTCCGACGGAGGTGTTTTCGATCAAATTAACGTGAGAAAGTAATTTGTTGAATGTAACTGTAAATTAAATTTTTGAAACTATTCAGTCATAATTTTTAAGAGACAAAAAGGACAGTAGAGACAATATAAACGACGTCGAAGGACGATATAAACGTCGTTGTTTGAAATCGAAAATGAAAGATTCAAAAGACGTTGCTCTTGAGTCTTTTCAAAACAGATTTAACTCAAACTGTCTTTACTGTCCTTAATGTCTCTTAAAAAAATACTGCGGCTGAACTATTAAAATTTTCACTCAAACAAAAAAAAATAATCGAATGCGAAAGCAGAAGCGTCATAATGTGCTTCCCGGATTTGGGTTGACTTTTGGTTTTACGACGGCGTATATTGGTTTACTTGTGTTGTTGCCGCTTTCGCTGTTGATATTGAGAACGGCGTCGTTGACATGGAGCGAGTTTATTAAGATAGTAACAGCGCCGCAGGTTGTTGCGTCGTATAAGTTGACGCTTGGCGCGTCTTTTCTGGCGGCGGTGATTAACGCGATTTTCGGATTTATTGTCGCGTGGTCGTTGGTTCGATACAAGTTTCCGGGCAGACGTTTTCTCGACGCAATTGTAGATTTACCGTTTGCGATGCCTACTGCCGTTTCAGGAATTGCGTTGACGGCAGTGTGTGCGCCGAACGGATGGATCGGCGGAGTCGCGAAGTCGATGGGAGTCAAGATCGCGTACACGCAAATCGGAGTATTAGTCGCGTTGACGTTTATTGGTCTTCCGTTTGTTATAAGGACTCTACAACCGACCCTCGAAGACATCGACAAAGAAATAGAAGAAGCCGCCGAATCGCTAGGTGCAACGAAATTTCAAATTTTCACAAGAATAATTTTGCCGTCTCTTTTGCCGTCTCTTGCGACCGGATTCACGCTTTCGTTTGCAAGGGCGATTGGAGAGTACGGCTCGGTAGTTTTTATCTCTGGCAACATCGCGTACAAAACAGAAATTACGCCGCTCTTGATTGTGGCAAAACTCGAAGCCTTCGACTATGCCGGAGCAACGGCTATTTCGGTCGTGTTGTTATTAATGTCGTTTATACTAATGTTGATAATAAATTCATTACAATTTTACGGAAGAAGATTTAAGTGATTAGTAATATTAATGTATAGTGTAACTATGTTGTTTTAGTTGTTGTTTAAAATCGAAAAATAAAATTCAAAGAATGAGTCTTTTCAATTAGATTCAAACTAAAATGTCCCTGCTGTTCATCCTGTCCCTTTACAAAATATTTACCAAAAATTTAACTTTTTATTATTTTGATGAAAATTAAGATTGCGCCTTTTATATTTATAATTTTAACATTTTTTTATTTGGGATTATTTCTTTTTTTGCCTCTTGCGGCGATATTTGCGGAGGCGTTTCGCAAGGGATTTGAGACGTATGTGAACAGTTTTAAGGACGAGTATGCGTGGTCTGCGATTAAGTTGACATTATTGACTGCTGGGATAGCGGTGCCGTTGAATGTAATATTTGGCGTGATGGCGGCGTGGTGTATTACGAAGTTTGAGTTTTGGGGCAAGAATATATTGATAACGGTGATAGATTTACCATTTGCGATTTCTCCGGTGGTTGCGGGATTGATATTTGTGTTGATATTTGGACAGCAGACGTCGTTTGGTGCGTGGTTATTATCTTATAATATTAAGGTGATATTTGCGGTGCCGGGATTAGTTTTGGCTACGATTTTTGTAACGTTTCCGTTTGTTGTTCGCGAGTTGATTCCGTTGATGCAAGAGCAGGGCAAGATTGAGGAGGAGGCGGCGGTATCTTTGGGTGCGGGCGGATGGGATATATTTTGGCGGGTTACGTTGCCGAATATAAAGTGGGGGTTATTGTATGGAGTTATTCTTTGCAATGCGAGGGCGATGGGTGAATTTGGGGCGGTGAGTGTTGTTTCGGGGCATATTCGCGGTGAGACGAATACGATTCCGCTTTATATTCAGACGGTTTATGATGGTTATTCTGCCGGTTCGTCTGCATTTGCGATGGCTACGTTGCTTGCGGCGTTGGCGTTGGTAACTTTGGTGATTAAAAGTTTTATTGAATGGAAGGTGAAACATCGTGAGCGTTGAAGTTAGAAACATAACTAAGCGATTTGGCAGTTTTACTGCTTTAGAGAATATAAATTTGACGGTGCCGGATGGTGATCTTGTGGCGTTGCTTGGTCCGTCGGGTTCGGGCAAGACGACGTTGTTGCGGATTATTGCCGGACTAGAAAGTTTCGAGTCGGTCGAGGGTGCTGATATTTTGTTTAAGGGTGCGAGTGTTGTTGGCAATCGGATTGGCGAGCGTAGGGTTGGATTTGTTTTTCAGCATTATGCGCTTTTTCGGCATCATACAGTTTATGGCAATATTGCGTTTGGGTTGAAGGTGCGTCGGGGGAGAAACCGAATTTCGCGAAAGGAGATACGTGAGCGGGTGATGAATTTGATTCATTTGGTTCAGCTTGACGGATTGGAGTCGCGTTATCCTGATCAGCTTTCGGGTGGTCAGCGTCAGCGGGTTGCGTTGGCGCGAGCGTTGGCGATTGAGCCGAGATTCCTGCTTTTGGACGAGCCGTTTGGAGCGTTGGATGCGAGGGTACGTCAAAATTTGCGGCGATGGTTGCGGCGGATGCATGATGAGATAAAGTTGACGAGTATTTTTGTAACGCATGATCAGGAGGAGGCGTTGGAGTTAGCGGATCGGGTTGTTGTGATGAACAGAGGAAGAGTTGAGCAGGAAGGGACTCCGGCGGAGGTTTTTCACAAGCCGAAAAACGAGTTTGTGATGGATTTTCTAGGCAATGTGAATTTGTTTCATGGACGTGTAGAGTCTGGTCGGGTTTTGATTGATCAATCTGGAGTTGTGTCGAGAGATGATAGTAATCAGAAGCGATTTTTTGTTCGTCCTCATGAGATTGATCTTTTGCCGGACAATGTTGACGGTTTAGGATTACCGGCAAAAATTAGTAGAGTTCAACTAGCTGGTTCGATAGCAAAGATTGAGTTGATTGACATCGTAAACAAGGAGATTTTTGTTGAAATGTCTCATGAAAAATATTCGATCTATAAATTTGAGAGTGGAGATAATGTTTATGTTTTTCCAAAAAACTCAATAATTTTCCCAGAGGATTACAGTATTTAAAATTTTGGTAATATATCAGTAGAATATTTTTAACACGTATGAATATTGTGCAACCAACCTCATTTTCAACCTAATTTTTTTCCTAACAAACAACCTCAGTAGCCAATTATGCTCCCCACGCTAACCTCATTACCTCATTAAAAACGTAAACGAATAATGAGGTAATGAGGTTGGTTTTGATGGGATTCCTTGCTACTGAGGTTGTTTAGTAAGAAAAATTAGGTTTTAAATGAGGTTTGCGGAAACTGTTAAAATACGTTTCGGAAAATT
>JAITAZ010000524.1 GCA_031283825.1 Planctomycetaceae bacterium
AAAATTAAATTAAATTTTGATTTAAATCCATAATTGTTTACTTTAATAAATTTAAATTATGTTTTGATTCAAATTAAAATTTTCTCTGTGTTCTCTGTGTCCTCTGTGGTTTAAAATTAATTTTTAGAGATTCCCTTATGAATTTAAAAAACGTGAACAGTTACAAAACTGTCGTATCTTTTCTAAAGAACACAATAGGTTTTAAATCTGCAATTTAACGGGGGGGTGGAGATGAATTAATTTACAGGTAAAATACCACGTTTCATAAACAGATCGCTTGCAATTGTTTGTTTGATTCTGTTCTTACTTATTCGTTTGAAATTTTTTACCCCCCAAAAACTTATGCGAAAATTATTTATTGTCGTCAATTTTATTTTAATCGCCGCTTTGATCGCCGCCTTTTTATTTGTTGCTGAAACTAACTTGATAAACGCTGATAACCCCGCTCAAAACACCTCCAACGAATCCAAAGTCGCCGGCGATTCGGGAGATTCTAAAATTTTTGGAGAACAAACACTCGCCGACACTAAACTCGAATCCGCTTTTCAATCTACAGTCGTTATTTTTTCCGCCGATCCATCTGGTCAAGCCGGAGGAGGAAGCGGAGTCGTTATCTCTCCAGACGGTTACGCCGTAACAAATTTTCACGTTGTCCAACCATGCGGTCCAGCAATGAAATGCGGCATGGCAGACGGAAAACTCTACGACGCCGTCGTCGTCGGACTCGATCCGGTCGGAGACCTCGCTCTAATCAAATTACTCGGTCGCGAAAACTTTCCTTTCTCAAATCTTGCCGATAGCGATAATGTCAAAGTCGGACAAACCGCCTACAGCATGGGAAACCCATTTCTACTCTCTCTCGATCTAAATCCATGTGTCGCACGAGGCATTGTCTCTGGCGTACATCGTTACCAATTCCCAAGCGGCAGCTTTCTCGAATACACCGACTGCATACAAACCGACGCCGCAGTAAATCCGGGAAATAGCGGAGGTCCACTATTCAACGAAAGCGGTGAAATTATCGGTATAAACGGTAGATGCTCATTCGAAAAAAGAGGTCGCGTAAACGTCGGTATAGGTTACGCAATCTCAAGCAACCAAGTAAAATACTTTCTCGGCGTCCTCAAAAGCGGACAAATTGTCGATCACGCCGCCATGAACGCCGTCGTCTCAATGGATAACCACAACAGAGTTAAATTCGACGACGTCAGAGAAATCTCCGACGCATACCGCTCCGGTCTAAGATACGACGACGAATTACTACAATTCGCAGGTCGCGCCGTCGATTCCTCAAATACATTTAAAAATCTTGTCGGAATCTTTCCAAAAGGTTGGCGACTGCCCGTTACAGTCAGAGATAACGAAAATGAACGTTTCAAAATATTCGTAAGACTCAGCGGACTACACAGCGAATCCGAACTAATCGAAATGACTGAAAAAATGATCGAACCGCCAATCGTAAAACCCGAATTTCGTAAACTACTCGAAGAACAAGAAAAGAAAAGAAAACACGCCCTCGAAAAAGATAAAGATAAAAATAACGACAAAAATAAAAACAAAAATCAAGACAATAATAATCGTAACGAAAATTCAGACGACCAAAAAAACAACCAAAAAACAGACAAAAAAACAGACGAAAAAACCGAAATCCCCGAAGGCTTTCAAGAAGTCGAAATCGAAATCGAAGGAAAAAAAGTAAAGGTCTTACAAAGAAAGCAATTTATAACCGAAGCCGTTAAACCATATTACGAAAAGAAAAAAGGTTACGCGAATTTTTATTTCAATCGATTCGAACTCGCTCGAGTTTTGAAAAAATGGCGAAACGCATTTGACGCCAATTCCAAAACAGCTTGGAAATTATCCGGCAAAATCCGCAACCGAGTCGAAACATTCGACTTTACAATCGACGACAAAGGAATCGATTATAAACTCCCAATCGAACGCGGCTTTTGGGACGTCAACCAAATGAAAAATACCGACACTTTTCTAATGGCGGCAACCTCGTTTTACCAATTGCCTCGCGGCTCCGGAGGATTGTTTTCAGCGTTGTACGTTTTCAGACAACTCGCCCTAAATGACGCAATCGAAGAAGCAGAAGTCATCTATCTCGGAACAGCCCCCATCGGAGGGAATCTCGATAAATTATACGACGTTTGCCTCGTTGAACACTGGAAAATTAACAACGAAATAAAACTCTATTTCGACCCCAATAGCGGAGAAATCGCTCAAATCGAAATGTTTGCCGACGCCCTCGAATCGCCTTGCGAAATTCTGTTTCAACAAGTCGATAATAAACGCGAAATAGAAGTGCGCTGCGGTCGCGCAATTTACGGCACGTTTGTATTAGACGAAAACTCAACGAAAATTCCTTTCGCACTGAAAAACACCGTCGCCGCAAACCGCGCCGCCGCAGACGAACAACTAAAAGGCGCCGCCTCGCCGACGTCAAATAAAATTATCGCCGATACATTGTCGAAAGTCGTAAAAATCTACGGCGCTGGCGGACTTGCCGGCGTTCACGGATACCAATCGGGAATAATCATTTCGCCGGAAGGTCATATTCTCACCGCAATAACTCCTTCACTGCAAACAGATTCTGTTACAGTCGTTTTAGACTCCGGCAAAAAATACGACGCCGCACAAGTCAACGGAGACCCGCTAATGGAAATCGCTCTGCTGAAAATTCCAGAAAAAAATTTACCATACTTCAACCTCAACGAAGTCAATTCGAAAAATAAAAATAACGTCAATCAAAATAATTCTCAAAATAATAAAAATATCGAAAATGAACGATTCCTCGATTCAATCCAAGTCGGCGATCCGGTTTTCGCGGTTTCGAATATGTTCAATATTGCTGAAGGTAACGAAGCGGCAACAGTTCAACACGGCGTAATCGCGGCAAGGACAACGCTCAAAGCTCGACGCGGAGTTTTTGAAACGCCCTATCGCGGAGAAATTTATGTAGTTGACGTAACAACAAATAATCCGGGCGCATGCGGCGGCGCGCTAGTGTCGGCAGATTCAGGAATGCTAATCGGAATGCTCGGAAAAGAACTCATGAATAGCGAAAATAATAGTTGGCTTAATTTCGCTATTCCGACTTTCGCACTAAAAGATAAAGTCAGACAACTAATCGAAAACGACTCAAATAAACCGAAATCTGTCGATCCTGAATTGATGAAAGCAAAAATCGAACTAATTCCAGAAGATACAATTCATCAGTTTCAGGAATGGGGAATTTTGTTAGTTACGTCAGTAAGCAAACGAACACCGCCATTCATCGATACAGTCAAACCAAACAGCGAAGCCGCAAAACAAGGTTTACAACCCGACGATCTAATCGTAATGATAAACGATAGATTAACACCGTCAATCAAAGCAGTCGAAGAACAAATAGATCAAATAGAACCAAACGAATCAGCTACAATAACTATCGAAAGAAAAATGACTCTAATCGACGTAAAATTCAAACGAAATAATACGCAAAAATAATAATCGGTAATTTATTTATAATTTTCAGTAAAATTTTTGGTAATATATCAGCGGAATTTTTTGTAACGATATTTCCTTGAATTATGTTTTCCTAATTTTCTGCAATTTTTCTGTGTTTTCTGCGTTAAAATTTTTTATCAAATTTAAACGCAGAATACGCAGAAATAAGTCGTTATAAATATTCCGCTGAAATATTACGATTTTTGTGATTTTATTGTTCAACTTTAACATTCAAATGAACTATGAAACGTTTAATTATAATTTTTGTTACAATAATTTTTGTTTTTTTGTTTATTGGGATAGTAGCAGAACTTTCTGCACAGATTCCTAAATCGCCGAATAAGCATTCTGAATCTTCGTCGTTTAAGTCGTCTAATCCGTATTCGGTATTGATGCAGAAATTCGCCAATCCGGCGACGCCTCCGACGATTTCGCCTGAATCGTCGTCTTCAAAATCTAAGGCTAAAACTCAATCGAAATCGAAATCGGATTATTCTAATTCTGAATCTATCGAACTAATGACGCCTTACGATAGCGGAAGAAATATTTTCTTAAAACCCATCGATACTCTGACGGATCGATATGGACAAAAAACTCGTCAACAGATTCTTAAAGAAAAAGAGAAAAAAGAAAACGACTCCAGCTACAGAGCAAAAGGAATTATCGAAGAATACGAAAAAGACCAACAAAGCTACGACGAAGATAAAGCAAAATTGATCGCAATCGAAAAAGCGACATCAGTTACGAAAAAAACAGATTCGCCCAGCGGAATGATTGCATCGTCTCATAAAGTTATGTCGGACGCGAATTACGACAAGTCTCAAAGCAATACAGACACGCTAATTACACAATGGGAACGCGAAGTTGCAAAGTTAATGCAAAGCGAACCAACGGACGACAATTTGGCGAAGATTGAGTCTTTTTCGTTGCGGATTGAGCGTCGGAAACAATTTTTAGCGAGACAAGCAGAGGCGTTGCAAGGCGCTGATATTTTTATGATGTCGCCTTCGTTGAGATTATCAAAAAGTTTTCTTGACGATGGTTGGTGCAATTTATTTGACGGCAAAACGCTTTTCGGATGGCGGATTCAAGACGCCGGATTTTACGGCGGCGGACGTTTTAATGTCGAGCATGGCGAGATTTGCAGCGATCCGTATCATCCGGGTTTATTGTACACGACGAATCAATTTGGCGATTCAACTCTTATGTTTGAGTTTTGTGCGGACAAAGACGCGGAGCTATTTTTGCTTTATCGCACGTCTCCGAATCCGCGTGATTTGAATACGTCGTGTTATACGGTCGTGTTGAATTCGTCTGACGTCAAGAGACCACGCGGGACGATTCTTGGTCGAGTTAAACTTGGCAATGAACAGATACGTTCGATTAAGAAGTCGGCGCCGAGTTCGGATGACGGCGTTGAGGGCGATTCGAATGAAGTGTGGCAGCGGGTAAGATTTAATTGCGATGCCGGTTCGATCTCGTGTACAATCGACAATCAGATGCCGACTTTTTTGATGGATACGAATCCGATTGGTCGCGGTTATGTTGGTTTTCTAGTTACGCGCGGCAATGTGAGATTTAGAAATATAAACTGGCGACCCGGCACGTCGATTTCGTTATTTGACGGAATAGAAATTGACTCAATTTGGAGATACAGACGCGATAAAATTACGCCGACTGCCGTTAGTTCGACGATGCAGATTCGAGGCGGTCCGGGAGTGATTGAGACATTGGAGACGTTTTCGGATTTCGTGTTGCAATTTGAGTATAGGATAACGAATATTTCGGGCAAAGCCGGATTATTTTTTAGATCGAATCCGCGAGAGGAAATGACGGGATATGAGTTGTCGTTGCAAGCATTCCCGACGAGAAAAGATCGAGACGAGATTGTAGGCGTTGACGTCGGTTCATTTACGGGAAGAATGGACGGAAGATATGTAGGGGCGGAAGATATGCAATGGAATTATGTTACGTTATCGGCGGTTGACAGACAATTTCAATCGTGGGTGAATGGAATCCCAGTTTGCGAGATGTCGGACAGGAGTCGTGCGCCGAAAATGATTACGGTTGTAAAAGCAAAAGACACGGTAGATGGCAAAGAAATTTTAGAATACGCACAACCGGCAAGCGATGAATTTCATGCAGAAGGAACGATACAATTTCATTTGCCGACAGACAACACAAACATCGACATAAGAAATATCAGAATAACAAAAATAGCTCCGCGTAATCCAAAAAAACAAACCTTCGAAGACTACAAAAAAACAACATGGAAATCCAAAATAAAAGAAATGGAACAAATAAAAAAAGAAAATAAACTAGACGAACAAATGAGAGAAAATAAAAAATAACTTTGAGATAACTGTCTATTGGGAGTTTCTAAAAATTCAAATTCAATTTCAACAGTAAGTTTATGTAAACGTGAAATATTCAACAACAAATCTGTCTAATATAGAACGCGAAATTAATAAGATTTTAACAGTAATATTACTCAAATTAGTTTTTTAGAAAATGTCATTTGAATTGTCGCTTTCTCAATAGATGAGACAAGCCGATCTCTGTTAAAGTATGGTTGACGTTTCAACCGATAGATTTATAATTGTCTGTTGTATGAATTTTCTACAAATGCGGAAATCGCGAATAACCAAAATTGCCGATTTTCTAACAACAAAATAAAATCAAGAAGGAGCAAGTAATGTCAACAGTATCAAATAAATCGACGCGAATAAGACCGCTTGTCAGAACGACGCAAATCAAAGCCGCGCAACAAACCCGTAACGAAACGCCGGTAACTAGTACCTCGCCTGAGGCTACGCCCCAGTGGGCGTTAGAGCTTCTGCGAGGATTTAATAAACTGTCCGACAATGTAGGCGCGCTAGATAACAGAATAGGTTCGCTAGAGAACAGAATAGGCTCGCTAGAGAGCAGAATAGACTCTTTAGATAGCAGAATAGGCTCTTTAGAGAACAGAATAGACTCTTTAGAGAACAGAATAGACTCTTTAGAGAACAGAATAGGCGCGTTAGAGAACGAGGTAGGCGCGTTAAAGAACAGAATAGATTCTTTAGAGGGCAGAAATGGCTCTTTAGAGAACGAGGTGGGCGCGTTAAAGAACAGAGTAGAATCTGTAGAGGGCAGAATAGGCTCTTTAGAGAAAGAGGGTTGCGCGTTA
>JAITAZ010000531.1 GCA_031283825.1 Planctomycetaceae bacterium
GTCGTTTTTTGCTCGTTAATTTGTTTAAAAAACGGTTCGGTATCGGGCAAGATATTTGCATGACGTTGCACAAATTGTCGAGCTGAAAATGTAATATTATCAAAAAACGAATTACGAAAATTTTCAACGTTTGACGTATCAATTCCTGAGAAATTAAACGCCATCACCGCATAACTATTTTTAAACGGCGTCGGATTTTGACCAATGTATAAATCGCCGAATAGTTGTTCAAACTCGTCGGCATAATTTATGTCGTAATAGTATGAGAGCATCGAAAGAAATAAACTCTTCCCGAATCGACGAGGGCGAATAAATATTTTGCTATCGTTTTCATTCTCAAGCAACTCAATAAATCGCGTCTTATCAACATAGACATAATTATTTCGCTCGCGAATGCTTTTAAAATCCGCTTTACCGTATGGTAATTTTTTGGTTTTTGGGGTAGTCATAAAATTTAATTTTTCGTTAAAGTAAATTTGTAACCGTTCACGGTTTTTTAATTCATAATTTATAATTTACAAATTGTGAACGGTAACAAAAAAACAATATCGCATACTGACAGACAAATACTGCGTAACATGAGTTATTAAAAAACGAAAAAATGCAACAACACAATCGCAATCGTTAAAACGACAACGCCAACGGCAATTAAAATTCGCTTTGTTTTTCCTGTTTTTTCGCCCTGAATTTCATATTGTTTAGCGTCTCTGTCCTCCAACCACTTCGCGATGTCGTCAAAATTATATCTTCTCGCCAACGCGAGCGCAGTCTCTCCATACATGTTTCTCGCGTTTATGTCAGCGCCATGCGATAACATAAATTCGAAATCTTCAAAATACAATTTATTCTTCACCGCTAACAAAAACGCCGTCCATCCTTCATTATCACTCGCGTTTATGTCAGCACCATTCACAACCAGAAATTCCAACACGTCAGTATATAAGTCTCGTTTCACGGCAAGATGCAACGGCGTTTGACCGTCGTCATTTCTTGCGTTTATGTCAGCACCCAACGAAAACAAATACTCAAAAACCTCAACATACAAATCATGCTGCGCCGCCAAATGCAACGGCGTAAATCCCCTGTTGTTCCGAACATCAACAAATATTCCTTGCGAAATCAAATAACTCATTACGTCAACATTCACATCCCATCGCATCGCCGCTAAATGCAACGCCGTCGAACCATTCTTGTCCACCGCATTCACATCCGCACTCTGAGCAACCAAAAACTTCAACACGTCAACCGGCGCATTAAAAATTATCCCCCAATGCAACGGCGTCCAACCATCACTGTCCACCATAATCGTCGCGCCCTGCGAAATCAAATACTGAATAATCTCTATCCTCGACCCGCTCTCCATCGCCCAATGCAACGCCGTCTCGCCATAAACATTAACCGCATTAACATTCGCGCCCTGAGAAACTAAATACTGAATAATTTCTGACTTCGGATTCCACCGCGTCGCCCATTGCAACGGAGTCCAACCATAATTGTCAACCGCATTGACATTCGCACCCTGAGAAACCAAAAATTTCGTAACATAAACATTCGGATTACTCCTCGCCGCAAAATGCAACGGCGTCGCCCCATTACTGTCAACCGAGTCAATACGCGCGCCATTAGAAATGATATACTTCAAAACCTCTACATTCGGATTATACCTCGCGCCTAAATGCAACGGCGTCGCGCCGCTCTTGTCTGTTATGTCAATACTAGTTCCCTGCAAAACAAGAAATCGCAACACATCGACATTCGAATTTTTCGCCGCTAAATGCAACGGCGTCGAACCAGATTCATCCCTAACATTCACGCTCACTACATGAGAAACTAAATACTTCAAAATCTCCGCATTCGAATTATAAGCCGCCGCCCAATGCAACGGTGTCGAACCATGTACCGCGTCAACGTCAACGCCCATCTCAAATATTGACTTTACCGTGTCCAAGTCTTCCCGCTTAATCGCTTGCTGCAACGCATTAAGTATAACAGCTTGATCATAGACGACCTCCGCCGCCCCCGACGACGACTTCTCAACATCGTTCGCCTTCTGTGTCGTTTGTTCTTTCATTTTCTTATCGGACGACCCGCGTCGTCATAAAATTTTTAAATAAAATAATCCAACCGAATTTTCATAACAAATATTTTCAAAACTAACGTTAAAATTATCGTTACAAAAATTCGCCAAAAATAGGAATAATAAAATCAGGTAATACTTCTGCTGAATATTTGTTTTTTGTAGCCGTTCACGCACAAAAGAAAAAAATTCCTACGCCCTGAAATGACAGCAGAAAAAATTATCAAGAATATTCGTTACAAATATTCACTAATATACTCATCACACTTGAAATTTCTGTTTTTGTTTTTTGATATAATTATGAAATATACTTAAAATTCAAGCACGAAATGCGATTTACATATTTTTATAAAAAAACGAATTGTAAAGTGTAAAAAGTATATTAACAATATTGACCAAAATATTCCGATGCCCTTCGGGATGTAGGAAATTTTTCTCTTGTGCGTGAACGGTTACAGTTATAAATTAAAAAATACATCGACAAATTCGACTTCTTATTCAAAATTTATCATATCTTTAATTATCGTTACCGTTATTATCTTTGTTCTTCGATAACGAAATTCTGCCTAGCGTTTCAAGTATTAAGTCTGGTGGCGAATCCAATAATTTGTTTAAGTCTTGCTGATCCGCATTACTCAACATAGCCGCTAATTTTCGCACATTGTCTTCCTCCTTAACCATTGTAACGGCATTCGGCAACGACGGATTCGCCGCGACTTTATACGGCTGATCCGCGTCAAGTCGCTTTTTCAACGCCGCAATCTGCTCAACCCGCTCTTCCAAAGTTAAATTGACTCGCCTCAACGACGCCTTCTCATAAGTTTGCAAAGCTCTAAACCACGTGTAATAATTCCGCAACGTAATATACAACTCACGCCTTCGCGGTGCTTGCTCAATACTCTCGTGTATCGCCCGCAACTGATTCCGCTTGTCAATGTTAAGCTGCCGAAACCGCTTGTTGTTCCAGTAAAAACGACTATACAACGTTCTGTCCAAATTCTCCAGTTGAACCGCGCGACGCTGCAACTCGCTAAACGACGGATAAAGCGAAAAAGCATCCAATATCCTGACCTGCGACGACGACAAGAAATCATTCGGATCAATTTTCTCGCCCGAATCGACCGCCGGCAAAAATACGCGCCGCACCGCTAATAAACGTAATAACGAAAGATCAGGATCGTCCTCAAGAAGCATAAGATACTGATCAAGACGCTCAATAATTGGAGATTCAACCCGCAACATGAAATAATCGTCCGGCACAAGCCTCTCGCCAAAACCAAACGAAAAGAAAAATATAATTATTGCTAAAATTCCTAACAAAAATAATTTCGCATAATAAAATTGCCGCCCCCAATACGACCGTTTCTTTGTACTCTCAACCGACGCAATAACCGTCTCGAGCGTAGTTTCGACCAATTGCTTGTCTGTATTATCTCGCTCAAGCAAGTCTAACGAATCCCAATCCCGCTCTAACTGCGCAAGCATTTCACGCAATCGAGGCTCGCGTGCCAAACGTGCCTCAACCTCGCGCCGAACTTCAACCGATAACTCGCCATCAAGATACTCAATAAGCACCGATTCGTCAGTATGTATATCAGACAACTTAAAATTTTATGTTAAAGGATTAGGAATTTTAAACTAATTGCACAACTCGCTCACGAAAATTAAACGTCCAACGACGCCAATTTCTTATACGGGAAACGTCAACTCGTCATCTTTACAAAAGGGCAATATTCTAATTGTCCGCAAAATCGATGTCAATTAGTGCTAAATAAATAATAACCTTTGACTCGCAATTACAACCGATCCGTTCTCATATATTTTTTCTTACTATTGTTTAAAACCTCAGTAGCCAATGATACTCCCCACACTAACCTCATTACCTCATTAAAAACTTAAACGAATAATGAGGTAATGAGGTTGGTTTTGGTGGGATTCATTGCTACTGAGGTTTTAAATAATAGTAAGAAAAAATTAGGTTTTAAATGAGGTTTGCGTAAACTGTTAAAATACGTTTTGGAAAATTATACTGATATATTACGAAAAAAATAATATGGTTTTAAAAAGCCAAAGATAATTTTTGGGGGGACTTAGGGGACAAAGGGGACGTTGGAGACACTGGGGACATTCTTGTTTGAGATCTGGGATTGATGACTCGGAGGGGGACAAAATTTAAAGAAAAAAATTTCTCTTTTTTAAAAGCTGATGTCTTCTTTTGAGTCGTTAATCTTGGTTTTTAAATTAGTGTGTCCCCAACGTCCCCAACGTCCCCTTTGTCTCCAATGTCCCCCCAAAAAATAATATGGTTTTTAAAAAAATCGTGAACGCTTACATATTTTTCAACGTTCAATACAACAACGTAATACGGACAATTATTCTCAACTATTGAAATCAAAATTTGCCTCCCCTTACAACTCAACTTGCGATATGATATACTTACAAATTTAACAATCCTATATGATTTCGTACT
>JAITAZ010000580.1 GCA_031283825.1 Planctomycetaceae bacterium
TTTAATAAATTTAAATTATGTTTTGATTCAAATTAAAATTTTCTCTGTGTTCTCTGTGTCCTCTGTGGTTTAAAATTAATTTTTAGAGATTCCCAATAGGAATTTTATGGCGTCCCTACTATCTCTATTGAGTATTTAGATTAGAATTATACGAATCGCATTATGAATTCGGCGATTTGAAAACTATTCGTTAAGTATCTTGTTTTCAGACAACTAACTTGGCGATTCAAATCGAAAACTCAAACGCGAGCAGTTGAAAACTAAATCGGAATGCGTTATTTCGATTTACAAAAAACGTATTTAACGTTACGAAAATTCAACTGAATATTTACAAAAAAAATTTTTTTGAAAGGAGAATTTCAAATGAAAAAAACTTTAGCCGCTTGTTTAAGCGTGATTGTATTGCTTCTAGGAACTACGGTTTATGCGCAGATTTCAGAAACGGAAAAAGCTGAAGGGTTCGTGTCGATGTTTAACGGCAAAGACCTGTCGGAATGGGACGGCAATCCTGATATTTGGAGCGTTAAAGACAGCAGCATCGTTGGTCAGACCGAATCAAGCGGCGCGGCAAAATTGACACACAATCAATTTATTATTTGGCGCGGCGGAGACGTTAAAGATTTTGTCTTTCGAGCTGATATTAAATTATCTTCAAGCGGCAACTCAGGTTTCCAATACAGAAGCAGAAAAAATTCCGGAGATAAGATTTTTTCAGTCAACGGTTATCAAGCAGATTTTGACGGAACTCACGCTCATTCAGGGATTTTATACGGCGAAAATTTCGGCGGAATTTTGTGTCAACGCGGATTAGAATCGGTAATCGAAGCAAAACAGAAACCAAAAACAATTCGCAAGTTTGCTGATAACAACGAATTGAAAAAAAGCTTAAAAGTCGAAGATTGGAACTCATACGAAATTACAGCAGAAGGTTTCACTTTCACGCATAAAATAAATGGTCAAATAATGAGCATAACAAAAGACGAAGATAAAGACCATCGCCGAGAAAGCGGAATATTCGCTATTCAAGCACACGTAGGACCGCCAATGAAAGTAGAAATTAAAAACCTAAGAATAAAAACTATCTCGACAAATAAATAGTTGGTATTCGTGGAGAAATTTCTGAAAACATTTTTTATTAACCACTGAGTTCACTGAGACGAGCATATACTTTAAACGGTAACAAATGGTCGGTTTTTTCGGTAGAAAATAATAGTAGCCGTTCACGGTTTTTAAATTAAGAATTATGAATTTAAAAATCGTGAACGGTTATAAAATTTATTTTTTACGATTCAGCATTTCTCGGATAATTCCAAAACCGAAAGAAAAATGTATCGTTAAAAAAACTGGTATCAGAAAAAATAATAACGATAGATTTCGTCGTAAAATTGATTGTCTTGTCGATTCTGCCGACACAAACAACAAATATAAAATCATCGATAAAGAATATAGACTCAAAAAATATCCGCCCCCAAAATATAAATCAAACCACGAAACGCAAAAACCTAAAATCGTCCACAAGACAAAAAAACCTAGACCAAAACTCTTAATCGAAAACGTGTCCGAATGTTTGCGATAAAGTTTCACTCGTCCGCGTCCGTATCTGAACATCTGAAATCCTAATCCGTTAAACGAATTTCTCGGCACATATCTCACTGCAATTTCTGGGTCGAAATAACATCGTAATCCTGCCGCGTCGATTCTATAATTTAATTCTACATCTTCGCACGCGTCGAAATTTTCGTCGAACAATCCGACCTGATTGAAAACGTCTTTACGATACGCTACCGCAACGCTAATCGCCGGAGATTCGCATCCTACGTCGGAATAAATAAAAGAATCAGGATGATGCCCCAACCAACTACGCCGACACATCGCTATCGCCCACTGCAACGAAGTCGCGCCGCTCATCTCCAACGGCTGCGGACGACCAATACAATCAACCTGAATCCGCTCAAACAACTCGTCCACTCGCTCAAGCATCTTGGAATTGTCAATAATACAATGACCGTCAACTATCAGAATAATTTCGCCTCTCGAATTCAAAACGCCAATATTTCTCGCCGCGCTCGCCAAACGTTTCTCATTCGTAAAAAGACGAACTCGATCAGCATAACGTAAAACATAATCTCCAACGATCTCCGCAGTATTATCTGTCGAGAGACCGTCAACGACTATAATTTCAAACTTGTCCGAAGGATAACTCTGCAAAAGAAGACTATCCAAAGTTCGCAAAATATGACGCGATTCATTGCGAACCGGAATAATCACGCTTATAAATTTTTTTGACATCGGAAAAAAATAATAACAGGTCGCACAAACAAAAATTAAACGTAACCGTTCACGTTCAAAAGAAAAAAATCCTACGCCCTTTCAGGGCTTAGAAAATTTTTCTCTTGTGCGTGAACGGTTACAATTAAACAATATTGAATTGCAAGCATTAAAATTAGTCGTTCCATGGATTTTGCCAATCGCCCCAATTTTCGAGATATTGTTTATAGGCTTGATTTTTATCAACTCTATCTGTTAGCCAACTTTTTGTGTTTTTAACTAGACGTTGTTCTTCTTGTCTTGTTATATTTCCGAACAGAACATTGAGCCGCAAAAAGACAAAATATGTATCTAGCACGTCGCATCTACAGTAATCGTTGATTCGTTGTATTTCGCCTGCGTCGAATAAATCTTGCACCATGAAACCTTGCGTGTCCATTTTTCCGGGTTTTCCTAGCGTATTTGCGGCTAGATTAAGACCTCCGCTGAATCTTGTTGCGCCGTTATTTGTTAGGACGTCGTGAAGGTCGATATGCGATTTTGTGTTGTATCTGTTTCGCGGTTGATCATACGATTTTGTCCCGACAGCAAACCATGCCGGTATAGAAATTCCGTATCTGAACGCCGCGAGTTCTAATAACGGAATATCAAAACTACGACCATTAAACGTAACTAAAGTCGGTTGTTTGTATGCGTTCCAACCTCTCCAGAATTTATCGCAGATTTCATGCGGGCGATAATGCGGCTCGTCGAGAGCAACCAAGTCAATTAACGATAAGTCAGCCGAGACTTTAGCAACCACAACCGAAATCGGCGTCTGATACGTATAAGGAATAAAATCTTTATTCGTTTCCGCCATAATCTCGTCCCGATACTTTCGCACCGCTTCAGATTCAGGCACTTTACCGTCAAAATGAACGCGAGCAACCAATTTCGGATCCGCAACGCTTTCTATATCAAACACAAAATAAGCAGGCGATTCGTTCATAATCAAAATTCCAATTACTTTATTAAGTTTTAGTATCTATTCAGACACAGTATTTTTTTAAGGAACATAAGGGACAAAAGGAACTTTAGAGACGTTTTGGTTGAAAATCTGTTTGAAAAAATTCAAGAGTAATATCTTTGGAGTCGTTAATCTCTCATTTGATTTCAAACGGCGACTATCTTTAAAGTCCCTTCTGTCATTCTTGTCCCTTCTGGTTCTTAAAAAAAACTCCGACTGAGCAGTTACATTTTTATTTATAATGCACGCAAAACATGTTTAGCAACGACGAGAGCGAACTCGAATTGCCTTCTTTAAATACGCAACTTACCTGACAATCAACAACCGGACCTTTTACAGAATTTACCAGCACCGTACAAAGTTGAGAACGTAACCTTCGTATTGGTTCTAGACTTGGTCGATTCAAATCGGCGGCTTTTTCGACTACAAGTACAAGTTGGCGTTTTTTTGATTCTGCAAGCATCACGTTGATTGTAACTGCCGAATCTGCTTTAGTCGAGAAAAAAGAATCGATAGCAAATTTTGCTTTTTGGGCGTCAACCATTCCGCTTCCCATGCCGTAAATCATTGCCTGATCGCCGAAAGGTCCTGAATTGAGTTCTTCGAAATCGGTCATTAGGCAAGTGTAGTTGGTTCGGACGATACATACTTTAACGTCGAATAAAAGTATATCCGTCGATCTTAATACCGCGTTATCGCCGCGTTTATGACCTACGTTTTGGAAAGTTCGGCGTATATCGAGGTAGCGGTCAGTACGCACGCCGACTTTACCGTTTATGTCAAAAAAATCTTCCGTCAAAATAAACGTAAACTTGCGATTCATTCGCGTTAAGCGTTTAACAAAATCTTCAACGTTTGCCACAGCGTTATCTCAATTTAATTGTTGTTACAAAAATATAATTAACGTTTTAAAAATTTGTAACCGTTCACAAGAAAAAAATCCGTGAACGGTTACAAAAATTTAATCGTAATATATTGGCGAAATATTTATTATTTATTATAGTTCCGCATGGACGACTTTATGAATTATTGTAACGATAAATTAATTTATGTTTTATAATTTATAATGTCGTCCGACGCTGGACTAATAAAAAAATAATTCCGCAGATATATTACTTTTAATCTAATTGAAAAAATCAATAAGATTTTATAACGATTTACTGTATGTTTAAAGTGAATTTCAAATTGTTGTTTTTTTAATTCGAATTTTTTCAAAAGTTTCAGGGCGTAACTCCTCGTCTGAAAGCTTCTGCTAGCGAGCGCGGGACAGTTGCTTCGGCTTGAATGACACGAGCGCGGTTTTCGCTAACTTTAGCTTTCATTTCTTGTTCTTGAGCGAGTGCTTGTGCGCGTCGTTCTTCAGCTTTAGCGCGAGCGACTCGCGTATCGGCTTCGGCTTGATCAGCTTGCAATCTTGCGCCGATATTTTGTCCGACGTCTATATCTGCGATGTCGATTGAGACGATTCGGAATGCAGTTTGCGAGTCGAGACCTCTATTGGAGACGGCTTTTGAGATGCTATCGGGATTTTCCATAACTTCAAGATGTGTATTTGCCGAGCCGATTGCGGTGATAATTCCTTCTCCGACTCGCGCGATTATAGTGTCTTCGGTAGCTCCTCCGATTAGTTGTTCGAGGTTAGTTCTGACGGTAACTTGTGCGCGGACACATAATTCGACTCCGTTTTTTGCGACTGCGCTTAAGGTAGTTCGACCTGATTTATGGACATCAGGGCAGACTATAATTTTGGGGTTTACGCTTGTTCTTACAGCGTCGAGTACGTCTCTACCGGCGAGATCGATGGCGGCGGCTTGGTCGAAGTTGAGGTCTAGCGAGGCGCGTTGCGCGGCGATTAGTGCGCGTATTACGCGGAGAACATCTCCTCCGGCGAGGTAATGTGCGACGAGTCGGCGGGTAGTTATGCCGTCTGGCGGATTGATGGGCAAGCCGGACTGTTTAGCCATAATTTTCGCTTGAACGATTACTCGCGAGCGGATTTTCATCAAGCTCATGCTAATCAAGCTGTACATAGAAATTCTTGCGCCGGCGGCGAATGCTTGTAGCCAAAGCGAGCCGTAAAACGCAAATGCGATTACCATCAGAAAAGCGACTAATCCGCTTGCCGCGACTAGAAACAATAAAATTGCCTGACTAAATTGAATGCCGTCTGCGGCAAAAAGTAAATTTGTTTCCATTGTTTAAAAGGGTGTTGAAAGGTGAATGGATGGTGAAAAGTTAAAGGTTAAAGGTTGAATAGTGAAAGTTAAAAGTTAAATGTTAGTTGAATTGAAATTGAAATTGACATTGAATATATCATCGTGAAGTCAAGCTAGCAAGCCGAATGAGTTTGTACAATTTACGGATTAACATTTCTTTTCAAGTTGTCGATTCAATATTATTTGAATATTATCTATCGTGCGAATCAAAATTGATTCAAGATTATTACAAAATTTCATAACTTGACAATAGGGAGTCTCTAAAATTTCATTTTTAACCGTTCACGGTTTTTTAATCACGATAATTCGGGGAATTTTAAACGCGGATAATATCTGATTTTTTTGGTGAATACGGATAATCGCGGAGAATGGAAATGATGCTTTTGTGGTAGAGAAGTCAATAGATTAAAGGGATAAAGAATGGAGGGAATGAGAAATTATAAGATTAATTTAAGTGTGAAAAGTATATTAAAATAAATAAACCAAACTAAATAATACAATTTTATAAATATTAAAATCGTCATTTGCATTCTCCGCGATTATCCGTCCTATCGGCTATTATCCGCGTTTAAAAAATCCCCCCATTATCCGTGTTTAAAACCGTGAACGGTTACCATTTGTTTTTCTTTATATTCTGCGTTTAAATTCTTATTTTAAATGCAGAAAACGCAGAATAATCGTTACAAAAAAATAAATCCGAATTTTTATGAAAAAAAATTTCAAAAATTTTTCAAAAAATTAACTCCCTTGAAAAACATAACATCGCAACAACGATTTTAAGTCGGAAAATGTAAATCTGTTGTTTATTTCAATTACAATACAAAACTTTAAGTCCTTAAATATCATATATCCCCTCTTGCGGAATTCGCGAATGAAATTAAACTTATAGGCGTTTTCATTA
>JAITAZ010000616.1 GCA_031283825.1 Planctomycetaceae bacterium
AAACGTTAATATTATCGCGTTGAATAACCGACGCCCCGAAACCTGTCATACTATACATAAAAAAACCGCCAAGTAAAACGAAAATTATAATTCAAAAAATAAAAAAAAGAGTTTTTAGAAGTTCCCTAAAGTCAGATTGTCCCCTTAAAAAAAATACCTTGACTTTTATTCTCTTTCAAGAACTATTTTTAAAAACCTTCAACCAAAAACAATATTATTTTAATGAGACATTGGAGACAAAGGGAACTTAGGGGACATGATATTTTGCAAATCAACGATTGAGCGACTCAATTGTAGCTATGCGCGAGGCGTACTTGTCTTACGCGCGATAACTAAATCAAAAAACGCAACACGAATTAAATGTTAGACGTTTTTTTACTTTTTTGAATTATAATTTTCGTTTTACTTGGCGGTTTTTTTATGTATAGTATGACAGGTTTCGGGGCGTCGGTTATTCAACGCGATAATATTAACGTTTCGGTTGAATTGAAAACGGTCAACAACCGGTATTTCAAATTGATGCTTCGCGTAACGGAAAATTTCGGAATATTAGACGCGCGGATTGAATCGTTGCTACGTCGAGAAATTGAGCGAGGTTCGGTTAATGCAATAGTTCGTATTCGTTTGGAGAAGCAATTGCCTAAAGCAATTATTTCTGCGCAAGTATTACAATCTTACGCCGAGCAGATTTCTGAATTACGTTCTAAAGTAGATAAAATCAGCGCATTTGAGCCGCCTAGTCTTTATCAATTGCTAACTTTGCCCGGAGTAATTGTAGCCGGACATGATATTGTCGAAGATGAAATCGATAACGTTTGGTCTGTTGCCGAGCAAGCAATTCGCGAAGCGATAGATCGACTTCGAATAATGCGAAAAACAGAAGGCGAATCGATGAAACTCGATTTAAAAACAAATATCAATCAAATTTTCGCCGAGCTAACTGGAATAGAAAAATTCGCGCCGCAAGTTGCCTCGATTTATCGCGCCAAATTATCGGAGAGAATTAATAGAATAATGTCGGAAAAACAACTCAGTATCGCTTTAAACGACGCTGAATTATTAAGAGAAGTTGCTATTTATGCGGATAAATACGATATTTCAGAAGAAATCGTACGTTTGAAATCGCACTTGGATCAGTTTAATCAAACGCTCGACGCCGAAATATGCAACGGGCGAAAACTAGATTTCTTATCGCAAGAATTATTTCGAGAAGCTAACACAATAGGCGCGAAAGCAAACGATACGGATATTATCTTGCATGTAGTCGCTATAAAAACAATTATTGAACGCATTAGAGAGATGGTGCAAAACGTCGAATAAAATGAATAAAAAAACTGATTTGAAACCGCGACTTTTGATCGTGTCGGGACCTTCGGGAGTTGGTAAAGGAACGTTGTTAAAACGGGTTTTATCTGAAAGCGGTTTGCCGCTAAAAATGAGCGTATCTGCAACAACGCGAAACGCCAGACCAAACGAAAAAAACGGAATACATTATCACTTTCTAACGCAAGAACAATTTCAAGAAAAAAAGAATGCCGGCGAATTTATAGAATGTTTTGAGGTTTTCGGTAGAGGCGTTTGGTATGGAACTCTAAAAGCAGACGTCAATGCCGGACTAGACGAAGGAAATTTTGTCGTGCTGGAAATTGACGTAAAAGGTGCAAACGAAATAAAAAAACAATTTCCAGACGCAATTACTATTTTTGTCAAACCGCCGAATGTCGAAATTCTTAAAGAGCGTCTGCAAGGTCGAGGAACTGAATCGGACGAAGCTATGAAAAATCGACTAAACACCGCAATCGAAGAACTAAATCACGCAGAAGAATTTCAACACTGCATAATAAACGACAACCTAGATAAAGCTGTTGAACAATTCATTAAAATTATAAAAGAAAATTTGTAACTATTCAGTTGTAGTTTCTTCGTAACCGTTCACGCACAAGAGAAAAATTTTCTAAGCTCTGAAAGGGCGTAGGATTTTTTTTGAACGTGAACGGTTAAAATAAATTTTGTAATATATCAGTAGAATTTTTGTTTTGTCCGTTGAGTCGCATTTTTTTTAAGGGACATTAGAGACAGAAGGGACTTTAGGGACGATAGGGACATTGTTGTTTTAAATCAGAAATTAAAGACTCAAAAGATGTTGCTCTTGAGTCTTTTCAAACAAATTTTAAACCAAAACGTCCTTTCTGTCCCTATCGTCCCTTAAAAAAGCTGTAACCTTTCACGGATTTTTAAATTCTGAATTGTGTAATATTATTCGGAAAATTTATTTTGGATTTTGCGTTGTAACAATTTATTAGGGACTTTTAGCGTTTTTAAATTGCTAAACCCAATGTAGAGACGCAGTGCTTTGCGTCTCTATAGGTGATCTTTTGATCGAACAATGAGACGCAAGGCATTGCGTCTCTACATTGGTTAATTTGTAAATATTCACGTTTTAATTTTGCGATAAAAAATAAAAAATAATTCCACTGATATATTACAAAAAAATAAAACTCACAACAAGTGCGTAACATGATTTATTGATAATTTTCCCCAAAAATAAATTTGTAATCTGTCGTAATTATTTTCTACCGAAAAAAACCAACCTTTTGTTACCGCTCAAAGTATAATCAGTAAGGCGGGTTTGCGATTGTTCTTGAGTTTGCGTGA
>JAITAZ010000621.1 GCA_031283825.1 Planctomycetaceae bacterium
GGATTCGACAATAATTAAAATCAATTCAGATTTACCGTCGGCTAACGCCGACGCGACCTTTCGGCGAAAGGTCGCCTACCTGTCTGGAGTAGCAAGTGCTTAACATGAGCTATTAAAAAATCACGTGATGAAAATTATTTTCTCTGGTCTTTACTCGACTGATCTTTTTTGTTACAATATTTATTCGATCTTCAACCTTCAAGTCTAATTCTCACTTTTCGAGTCTTGAGTCACAACCTTCGAGTCTTGATTTTCTAGCTATTGAGTCTAATTGTAAACCTTTAACCTTTAACGTTAAATTTAAACCTTTAACCCTAATTTCAAAAATGAAAAGAATATTTGTAACAAAAATGTTATTCGATAACGTTTGTCGAATTTTAGCCGCGATTACTTGCCTTTTACTGATTTCAAATATCCAAACAGATCAATCAGTAAATAATAAATCATTATCCGGCGCAGAAATTTCTCGATCTGTAATTTATCCAACTAAAGAAAATTCTCAATTTGTAATTCACCCCAATAAAGAAAATTACCTCGAATTTAAACCTACAATCGCAAAATTCGTTAAACTTAATTTGTCCCGCGATAAAACAAATTGGGGTCCTTGCATCGATGAATTACTCGTCTTCGGAACAAAAGAACCTCACAAAAACCTCGCAGCTTCCAGCAACGGCTCAAAAGCTTACGCCTCAAGCTGCATCGACGGATACGCCCTCCACCGAATCTGTTACCTCAACGACTCCAATTACGGCAACAATAACTCATGGATCGCAAATCAAAACGATCCCTCGCCTTACGTCATTATCGAATTGCCTAGCCCCGAAACACTCAACGCCATAGCACTTTCCCGCGATATGTTCAATAATTACAACAACGGCACACCTGTCAATATAGAAATCCTCCTCTCTAATGACGGCTCAAATTACACTCCCGCAAACGAAATCAAATTGACTCATCGCCCATCTTTAATTCACACCCACCATCCACCCGTCAAATTTTACGAAACCCGCTTGCCACCACCACCGCCAAGTCTCGCCGAAACACAAGAATCAAACACTAAACCATTCTACCTGCCACAAAATTGGCCCGTTGATAATTTCGGCTTCAAAAATCTCGCTCTCAATCCCAAAGCCTCAATAAAAACTTCATCAAACCAAGATCAAGCAAAAAAAATGATCGACGGTAAATTCAGAGCAGACGACGGAATGGATACAATCAACGACCCAACTTATAACCCGTCAATCGGTTGGAACTCAAACTCGCCGCGCAGCTGGGTCGAACTCGATCTCGGCGAAATATACAGTATATACTGCGTCGCATTCGAAACACTCGCCGACGCTCTCGACGAATACGAAATTTTCGTCGCAACCAAACACGACGATAATATTAAATCACCTGTCTGGAAAAAAGTCGCTCCAACCGATTGGTTTCCGCCAGTCGATTATCGTACAGAATTTCACTTCACGCCAACAGACGCAAGATTCGTCAGACTAGAACTCGGTCGCCGCTCGTTTATCAACTCCGCAGCAATCGACGAACTCGAAGTTTTCGGACGAAAAGAAAAAATTAAACCACACGAATTAAAACTAAAAAATATTCACGAACAACAAAGACCAAAAACAATCGTCAACGCAAATAAACAAATCGACGAATGGAAAACATCACTCGTCGATGAAGAATTCGCTTGGATGAAAGCTTTCGGCTTTGCAAATATCGACCCGCGCAAAACTCGAAGCTACTACCCCGCAAAAATTCACGCCAATAGATTGCCCGCCGATTACTCAACTCTAGTAAAACCTCAACCCAATTCCTACAACAACCTAACACTCGACGGCGATCTTAAAGAATCAATTTGGTCAAACGTTTCCGCAACTTCCGTCTATGCCGCAAAACCTGAATCATTCCAAAAAGGCGCAGCGTCAAAATATGTCTGCCGCGCATTTCAAAGCGATGATAAACTTTACGTCTCCATTATCACAAACCGACTCTTAAGCCGATGCGTCATGTCAATCGAAACCGCGTCCGTAAAAGGCGCGGCGTATATCAACGACGACAATAAATTTGTCTGGAAAGAATTTACAAAAAACGGAGAATCAAAAAATATCCCAATCGAAGGCGGATATAAAATTTCAACTCTCGACGACGGACGAAATCGCACCGGAATCGAATTCGCAATCCCGCTCGAAACACTCAAAGATTACGAAAAAGGACTCGCCGTTTACGCCGGAATCGGCGGAAAATATACCGCGTCTGGAGTTCGCACTTACTTTTATCTCGACGACGTCGCGATTGTCCCGATGCGTTACAATCTGCTCAAATTAAATCTCGACAATAATAATAACGTCAACAACTCGCAACAAAATAATTCGCAACAACAAATCAATCGACCGATTTTTGCCGTCAAGTTGGTTAATCATTCGGACAAAACAATCGACGTCGGAAATATCGATACGACAACCGCGCCGGTTTTATCGCACGACGGTAAAATCGCGATCAATTCTCCATTCAATCGACGTCAGCAAGATAGCGAGTCGATAAGTATTCAACCTAATAGTTCCGTTAATCTTACGATTCCGGCAGATTGCGGCGAACTTGGCGCTCAACGGCTTTGTTTGTTCGATATTGCAGGAAGACAATATCGCGTTTTTCTCTCTCATTATGACCCGTTGACTCGCGTTATGAATCAGCTCGATGGAATTTTCGTTACGATAAATAATCGTCTGTCAGAGCAAAATGAATTTTCGGATCAAAAATTAAAATCGAAGATATTAGATTTTCAATCGAAAAATAAATGGACGCAAGATTACATTATCGTTACAAAAAATCAGCCGGATGAAGCGGAGAATTTTACGGTCGAGTCTGATAACGAATCATTTGAACCAATCGACGATGAATTTAGTTCGCCTGAATATCGCGAGCGTTTTTTGGCGGCGCGTCAGTTGAAGCGCGAGGTATTTTTTGCCGATCCTGAATTGCGTCATATTGGACGAATTTTATTCGAGCAACGTTTTCCGCTTAATCCGTCTCATAATTACAGTCATTATTTTGATTCGATTTGGGGAACGGGCGGAGGAATTTATATTTTGAATATTCCGAAAGAGGAAGGTCGATTTGTCCCTGAAAAATCAACGCTGAAAGAACTTTTTGCGAGTACGGGAATGGCTCGTCAACCGGCGGTGAATTTTGACGTAAGTAAAATTTATTTTTCCAACAGACGTTATCCGTCGGACTATTGGCATATTCTGGAGATGAATCTTGACGGCTCGGATTTGCGTCAAATTACGGACGGACAATTTCATGATTTTTGGGCGACTCCTCTTCCAGACGGCGATCTTGCTTTTATAACGACTCGATGTAAACAACGATTTTTGTGTTGGGAGCCGCAAGCGTCGGTGTTGTATCGGATGGACAAGAATGGTCAAAATATGAAGCGGTTATCGTTTGCTAATTTGACTGAATTTGCGCCGTCGGTTTCGCGTGATGGGCGTATTCTTTGGACGAGAAGCGAGTATCTTGACAAGGGCGCGGATTATGGTCATACGCTTTGGTATATTCGACCTGATGGAACGTCGCCGGAGTTGACTTTTGGCAATACTGTTGTTTTGCCGCAAGGTTATACAAATGGTCGCGAGATACCGGATTCGAATGAAATTATTGCGTGTATGTTTGGGCATCACGGCGACAACAACGGACCTGTAACGATTTTAGACATTGATAAAGGTCGATTGAATGCGGCGTCGATAACGAATTTAACGCCTGAAATTCCGTGGCCCGGCAGACCGACGTTTATCGAGACATTCCGCGAGCCTTATCCGGTGTCGCGTGATTATTTTCTTGTGAGTCATTCTCCGCGAGATCGATTTGCGCTTTATTTGATTGATCGTTTTGGGAATCGCGAGATGTTATACATGAATGAGAGGTATGGTTCGATGTGTCCGATTCCGCTTGATTATGTGCAAGCGTCGGCGAAGCCTCCGGTATATAATTCGTCGTTGAATTCGGAGCTTGTGAAAAGTAATCTTGGCGTTTTTATGGTGGAGGACGTTTACAAGGGAATAGATCATGTAGTGCCGCGGGGCAGTGCGAAATATTTGCGGGTAGCGCAGGAGGCGCCTCATTTCTTGGAGAAATACGACAATGGAATGTATCGGTCGCATCATATAAATTTCACTGAATTTTATGCGTCTCCGACAGATTTGGTTCGTGGACCTTTTGGTTGGACGTCTTATGTTGTGAAGGGAGATTTGGGTATAGTTGAGCTTGAGTCGGATGGTTCGGTTGTATTTTATGCGCCTTCTGACAAGGTGCTTTTCTTTGAGTTATTGGATGAGAATTACAATGAGATTCAGCGGATGCGAAGTGTTGTTCAATTGCAAGCTGGCGAGAGTAGGAGTTGTGTTGGTTGTCATGAGGATCGAGCGACGTCTCCGGGCAGAAATCGGACGATTGCGTCGAAGATGACGCCGAAGCAACTGATGCCGTCTCCTTGGGGAGTTGGGGTTTTTGATTATCAGAAGACGGTTCAACCGGTATTTGACAAAAACTGTGTTTCGTGTCATAGCGAGCAGAATCCGAACAAGGCGAATTTGAGTGGAGTTCTTGATAAAAATTTCATTCCGAGTTCTTACCGGACGTTGATTAGGGGTGGATATGTTCATCATTTTAATTGGAGTTACACGGCTCAACCTCCTGTCAAGGCGGAGCCTTATACATTTGGCAGTGTGAAAAGCAAGATATGGACAATTTTAAAAGACAAAAATCATACTGAAGTAAAATTAACGCCCGAAGAAGAACGAGCCATAAAATGCTGGATAGACCTTTCATGCCCGTTATGGTCAGACTACACCCAACGCCGATTAAGAGGAAAAAACCAAAAATAAATTGTAACCGTTCACGTTCAAAAGAAAGAAAAAAAAATCCTACGCCCTGAAAGGCATCCCTTTGAAGGTGTTTATTAATTATTTTAATTATTTTTGTATTTATGATTTACTGTTTATTTGTTATAATTTAATTGTTGTTGTTTTTATTATAAATTTTCTTTTTTATCCATTTAATAAAACGGACTCGCTCTTGGATATGTATGACAAAATATTTTAACGTTACGAGACTAATGGTGCTTTTGCCTTCTTGTTTGTTAGAAACTCAAGAGATAAAACACATTTCATTTTCTACTGATATTATCCTGTTTTTAATCACGGTGCAATTTGTAATATTTCACAATATATTTCTCAAGGCGGGGGGACTTGTACTCAATCTTGTTGAAATGATATACTGTTTATTCTATGAATTTCGGCGATTTTAGAGCGTGCAAGTTGTCGGTTTTAGCTGAAAATTCAAACGATAACATTTTAAAATAATTTATTAAGATAATTACGTAATTTATCATGAGCAATAATCATCAATCGACGGGAATAATTGGTTTGGACGAGAAACTTGGCGGCGGTTTTGTGAGCGGCACAATGGCGGTTTTGGTTGGTTCGTCTGGAATCGGGAAGACACAATTTGGAATCCAGTATGCAAACGCGGGATTGAATCAAGAGGGTCTGCGCGGTGTATTATTCGATATGGCTTCGCGGGTTGATCCACAAGGACATAACGAATACTCGCAAAGAATTTGCAATTGGATATTACGCGAGGAATCATTGGAAACGCGATTTGAACATGAGAAATTTTTTGATTCAAGTAGAGTTGCAGGCGATTATTTTCATCCGTTGCGTTATCAGGGCAAGAGGGTAACGAAACGCGATTTAGATTTTGATCAGTGGAATGATTGGAACGCGGAGTTATCTCATAATCTTGATTCGACGATTGCGTTTTTTTTCGGACATTTTATTCGCGGCGTGCGTCGTTTTGTTGTTGATGGGATAGAGCCGGTTCAGCGTCAGGGCGAATCAATTCAATTTGAGCTTTTGGAGTATATTTATCATCAGATTATACGCAAGGACGCCGAGTGGGTAGCGCGTGATTTATTTAGGCAGAATTATTATTTGTATCAAGAAGTCGTCTCGAATAATCTTTATCGGAAGGAGGACGTTGGTTGTATGGTTTGTTATACTTCGCCGGAGACGTCGCTTGACGCAATGATTGAAAAACCTCTGGACGAAGGCGATTTATTAGCCGGAGCAAATACTATTATTTACATGGGAAAAATAAGGGACGGCGTAAAATTCAAACGCGGAATTTATGTTGCGAAACATCGTTCCGACAAATGTCCTGACGAAATTTTATTGTATGATATAAATGACAAAGGAATTTTTCTGTTGTAAGATAAAATATAATTATCAATGTAAAAATTATATCGGCAAGATTTCGTAACTATTCAGTAGGATTCTTTTTTAAACACAGATAATCGCGGATAACGCAAATTATTTTAAACGAATGGATTAACTAATTTGCTAAATAATTTGTTATTTACAAATCATCATTCATCATTTGTATTTTCTGCGATTATCCGTATTTAAAAATATTATACTGAATAGTTACGATTTATCATTTAACTTTAATTCTGAATTTTAAAAAATTATTATGGATACGATTCCGTTTCATTTTTTGATGATTGCGTTGGATATTGTTCTTTGTGGATTTCTTATATTTTGGTTAATTTTTAATTTTAGGTTTGTGGGTATTGGCGGTCGTGATTCGGGAGTTGATATTTATTATGAGGTTCCGTTATCGGGTTCAGATCGAGGCGATTCGGAGTTATTATCTAAGGGCGATTCTTTGGCGGATAATTTTTGGTTTAGAAAATTTATCTGGCGTTTATTTGGCGTTGTGTTAGGCGGGGTGATATGTTTATTTGGCATAGTTTTTTTTGCGGTGATATTTAGGCGTAATTTTGGGCAATGTTTTGTTGAGGGTTTGACGTTTCATGTTGGTTTTTATTTATTATTTTCTTCTGTTTTATTATTTATTTTGCGGAGTTATATTGTTGGCGTGATTTTATTTTTGTTTGGCGTTATTGTAGTTGTGTTGGGCGTTGACATGCTTTATATTGAGCCGAATAATCTTGTGTACGAGTATTATAGACTTGAGAGTCCGAAGGCAAGATCGGCGTTTAGGGTAGTGTTTGTGGCGGACATTCAGACGGATAATATTGGCGAGTATGAGCGTCGGACGTTGCGGATGATAATGGATGCGAAGCCTGATTTGATAATACTTGGCGGCGATTATTTGCAGTATTATGCGGGTACGGTTGGCGTGAGTATGCTTCCAGAGCGATTTAGGCAGTTATTTAAGGAGATTCCTCTTGAGGCGGAGTTAGGGGTTTATGCGGTAGCGGGCAATGTTGATTATTCGTCTGGCGAGCAATTTAGCGAGTTATTTAAAGATACGACAGTTGAGCCGATATTTTCTTCTGAGATGATAAATAATCTTGGCGAGGAGGAGGGCAAGGGACCGATTGATATTAAGTTTTTATCGGTTGTTGATTCAATAAATGGCGGTTTGGGCGAGACGTTATTATCGAAGTCTGGTAATTTTACGATAGTTGTTGGACATTATCCGAACTATGCGATCAAGGACTATCAATTTTCTGATAGAGCGCCGGATTTAATGCTTGCTGGACATACTCATGGCGGTCAGATTTATATTCCGTTTTTTGGCGCGTTGAGGGTGAAATATACTCATCGCGAGGCGGTAATAACGCAGGAGTTTTTAAGAGGAATGAAGCGTTTCAAGAATGGCGGCAATTTACTAATAACACGCGGTTCAGGAATGGAACGCGGATGGGCGCCAAGAGTAAGATTCTTATGCAAACCCGAAATAAGCGTAATAGACGTAGAACCAACAAAGAAAAAATAAAATAACGTAACAAAAAATACTAGACATAACTTTTTTCGAATGGAAAGCAATCGCGGGACACAAATTGACAAATTTTCGCCCCACAATCGCCCCACGAATGCTTTCCATTGACCATTACTATTTATTTTATTAACAAGCGATTACAATTTCGTTTCGTTTATTTCATTTTTTGATTATTTCGTATTCTAAAAAAATAATCTTAAAAATGAAATATTTACATTTAACAATTTAACCTGAATTCTTCGCGGGATTCAGAAAGGAAATTTCAATGAAACCAATAATGAAAACAATGAAACAGTATATAGGACAAATTTTGTTTTTTATCTTTTGCGGTATTATTTCTTGTAATATCTCAAAAGCGGACGAGCCTAAACCGGTTGAGCCAATTCCCAGCGAGGCTCAACTTCGTTGGCAGGAAATGGAAATTTACGCTCTTGTTTGTCATGGTCTTAATCCATATACAAATAAGGAGTTGAACTACGGCGATGACGATCCGAAAATTTTCAATCCTAAAAATTTCGATGCCGAACAAATAGTTTCTGCAATTAAAAGCGGCGGAATGAACGGCGTTATTATTGTCGCAAAACATATCGACGGATTTTGTCTCTGGAACACAAAGACAACCGATTATAGTATCTCGAAAACTCCATACAAAAACGGAAAAGGCGACATTGTCAAAGAAATCGCCGACGCTTCAAGAAAACACGGATTGAAATTCGGCGTTTATTGCGCGCCTTGGGATCGAAATGCCGCCAAATACGGAACGCCGGATTATATCCCAATGTATCGCGAACAACTCCGCGAATTGCTTACAAACTACGGCGATTTATTCGAGATTTGGTTCGACGGCGCTAACGGCGGCGACGGCTATTACGGCGGAAAAAGAGAAAAAAGAACCATCGATAAAACGTCTTATTACGACTGGCAAAATACCATTGCTCTAGTTCGCAAGTTACAACCGAATGCAGTTATTTTCAGCGACATCGGAGACACGCGTTGGGTCGGCAATGAAGATGGTTACGCGGCAAAAGAAACTTGGGCAACTTTCACGCCAAAAGGAGTTTCTAATCCCGATAAACCCAGTATCGGAGATTCAAAATATCAAGAAGCCACCGCCGGACATCGAGACGGAAAATATTGGATGCCGGCAGAATGCGATTTTCCTCTGCGACGCGGTTGGTTTTGGCATAGAAACGAAGATAA
>JAITAZ010000685.1 GCA_031283825.1 Planctomycetaceae bacterium
CTCCGATATCGGTTTTTATGTTGGCGTGAATATTTTGTTCGGTCAATTTTAAACTATTATTGCCGTAAGTTTCGTTGATATTTTTTTCGGTTGAATATTTTGTGATATTGATTGAGTTATCGTAAAAAATATTTTCGTTTAGAACTGTTTGAACTAATTCTTTCCAGTCGTTTTCTGTTATTCTTTCGAATTTTATCATGTAGCGTTTCGAGATTAGTTTCCAGAATTCGGCGATTTTTTCCCAATTATTGGATCGTAATTTAATTTTTGTACGTTTATTTTTTGTTGATGGCGATGTAATTTTGTCGTGTTTTAGTTGTGTTTGTAGTAATTCGGGATAATTGTTTAATAATTTTTCGTAGCCGTTTTCTTTGAAATTATTGCTACGGTCGATGATGTTGTTTTTATCTAAAATTTCGAGTAATTCGTTATGAGAAATATGTCGAGAGTCTGTAATGATTTTAATCATTTCGTCGGTTAAGATTTTGTCGTTTAGGATAATTTTTGCGTCTTGGTTAATTTCACTGATTAGTTTTTCGGCGAAATCTTTTTCGTCCCATCCGATGATGTAATTTAGTCTGAATTCTTCACCGCTTAATCGATTTCCTAATTCGTCGATTGGCAATCGTAATCCGCGACCGACTTCTTGAATTTTCGACGTTTCGCTTCCGCTTGTTCGTAATTTGCAGATTGTAAAAATATTCGGATTATCCCAGCCTTCTCGTAGTGTCCATTTTGAAAATAAAAATCGGCGAGTATTCCATTGACCGTTTTCATTTTTGAAACTTAACATTTTTTCTTTGTTGCTTAGAATATCGTGAACTTCCGCTTGAATTGCATCATCTTCTTTGCCTCTATCTTCAGCGAAGTAGCCGGCGTGAACGTCTTGTTGTTCGTTATTTAAACTTTTTTTTGTTGCTTGTAGGAAGTCATAAAATTCTTTTTCGCGGTTATTGGTTTTATTGTTATATTTTTTCAAGAGTTTATCTAATTTTTTGTTTAATAATTTCTCGAATGTTTCTTTTAGCCATCCGTCTTTATTGCGGTAGCTTTTTATTGAATCGATAAAGAACAAAGCGATTGTTTTAATTTTGGGGCGATTATTATTTCGTAAAAAGTTTTCTTCTTCTTTTTCAAAGTGGGCGTCGATTGCTTGCGACAATAAAATTTCTTGATACGAGTTAGAAAAAACGTCTGTTGTCAAATCCATACCTTCTTTTAATGCTAGGTCGTTATTTAATTTTTTATCAGTGCCTCCTTCGTAAGTTAGGTTGCCTTCAAATTCGGGCGGCAGTTGTTCGCCGATATTTATTTCGAATATTTTTTGTTCTTTTTTTAGAGTTAATTTTCGCGAGGTTATATTTTCGACATGATATTTATTGATTGCGTTTGTTCCGTCGAGATTAGCAAAAAAGACGTCAACTGCTTTGACTAAACCTTGATTAAAACTTTCGACTGCGCCTAAATCGAAAATAGGTTTACCGCGATAAAAATCGATTCGTTTTATTTTATTTTTTCCTATTCCGTCTGATATTTCTGGAAAGGTTGCGCCGAATCGGACAATCAATTGAGGATTTATTTTTTCACGGATTATTTGATAGACTCCGTTTTCTCGTCCGATACGATGTGGTTCGTCGATAAAAACGATTGGGCATGTTTTTTTCACGCTGTCAACTGGACAACTATTATTGCCGAAAAGAGTCTGGTCGTAATCGTCGTCGAGAAAACTTTTGCTAGTCAACATTGCGGAGTTAATCAGCAGACATTGAATTTGATTAGATTCATTTCTGTTGCTGTCGCAATAAGAGACTAAGCCGTTTGGCAGAGTTTTTCGTTTTCCTTTTTTCGCCGAGAAATCGCCTGCGTTGATAATGTGCAAGTTGACATGTTTGTTGGGAAAGAAACGCGAAAAATGTTGACGTGCGTAATCGCTGTTAATAAAATTTTTCGTACCTTCTTTAATTGCGAGACTAGGAACAACTATTATGAATTTATAGATTCCGCGTTTTTGTTGTAATTCGTACATGAGTCTGGTATAGACGTAAGTTTTTCCTGTTCCGGTTTCCATTTTGCAATCGATAAAATATTTTTCGTTGCCCGCGTTGTGTAGTTGAGGATTAGAATAAATGTACGAAATATCTTGATGAAATGAGGAGTCCGTTGATGTTGATATCGTTGGAGGAAAAGCATCAAGGATAGCGGTTATCGCGTCGTCTTGATGTTTAAGTTGTTCGAGATGAATTTTCATATTTAATTTTTGGATAAAATGTAGATGACAAATTTTTGTTGTAACCGTTCACGGTTTTAAACGCGGATAATAGGGGGATTTTTAAACGCGGATAATATCGGATTTTTTTAGTGAATACGGATAATCGCGGAAAATGCAAATGGCGATTTTAATATTTATAAAATTGTATTATTTATTTAGGTTTATTTAGTTTGGTTTATTTATTTTAATATACTTTTCACACATTAAAATTCGGTTTTTATAAATATGCAAATTGCGTTTTGTGCTTGAAATTTCAGCATATTTCATAATCGTATCAAAAAACAAAAAATGAAATTTCAAGTGTGAGGAGTATAACTTAATTAATCGTAATATATCAGTGGAATATTTGTTTTTGTAATTATTATCAAGGCGATGAAAGACGAACCTTATTTTTACCTTATTAAAAAACAAACACTGATAATACGGGGAATTTTAAACGCG
>JAITAZ010000356.1 GCA_031283825.1 Planctomycetaceae bacterium
TCAATACCTTCTTCTCTACCTTCTTTTTTACCTTTTTCAATACCTTCTTCAATACCTTCTTCTTTCTTACCGTCAATCAATGTTTTTTGCGTGCTGATAGAATCCCAGTAGCAATCATACGCTTCTAACTCTTTTTTTGTGTAAGAAGACATTTTAAGACAATTTATCGCTTCATTAGTTACTTTTTCTTTCAGAAGCTGCGGAGGAATATATTCTGTGTCTTCTTTTATTTCTGTCAAAAAGGTCAACCATAAATCGTATAATTTTTTATCTGCTCGATTACTAGGCTTGAATTTAGGCAACTCTATAAATATAAGTTCTAAACCTTCTATCTGTTCAGACGTATTCTCAATATTAACGATCTTGTAATCGTGGTAATATTCGGGAGAATCTTTGATAAATATTTCATTGATAAAATTCAATGCATAAACAGGTTTCAATAATTTATAGTTTCCGCCTTGTTTTAATTGCCGGACATAAGCTTTCGCAGAATTGAAAAGTACGCGCTGTTTAAATGATTCTGTCCAATACATCTGCATCTCAACTATAAATTGACGACCCGTATTGTCAACGCAATAAACATCAACAATTGAATCTTTAAATATATGCAAATCTGGAGGCAATTCAGGAGGTTTATAAGTAAGACTAACTATCTTTTGATTCGGCTGCAACGGCAAAATACTATTAAGCAAACTACGGCACAATTGCTTATGTTCGCCGAATATCTTACGAAATACCGGATCAAGTTTAGGATCAAGGTAACGCATAATTTAAGTCTCCATTTTAAAAATTAAATAAACCAAAATACGCACAACAACCGTTCTCAATGCAATCAGAATTTTGATGGCGGCGTATTCTAATTTACAAAAAAAACTTGTCAATTCAACTAAAAAAATAATTTTGAATTATGAATTTTTAATTCCGAAATTTTTCTCGTTAATTTCCTTGTCCGACGGCGTTTGGGTAGAAGGTGTTGTGGCATGAATCGCATGAGCGGCTTAAATTTGTGAAAGCTGACCAATAGACGTCGTATTTAATTTTTCCGTTTGCGAAATCGTGAGCGGCGTTATTTGCTTTAATGGCGACGTCTCTGAATTGTTCGCATTCTTTTTTCCATTTTTCTAAATCGTTTGGTTTATTTGTTTCGTCTCCGTTTGGGATGCTGCATTCGCTTATAGCGGCGAGTGCGGCGAGTTGACTGAAAATTTGTTTTGGTTTTTTATCGAGTTGTTTTTTTAGTTTTGATTCGGTGTTTGTGAGTCGTCTTACGTTTGAGTTTAGATTAGGCATTGCTTTCATTACAGGTTTTAGTTTTACGATTTTTTCGAGTTTTAATTTACTTGGTTCGCCGTTGCTTTTTAGCGAGTTTTTTACTGATTCGAATTCATTTCGTGCGGAGTTGTAATTGTTTGCGGCGAGTAGTCGTTTTGTTGCGGCGATCAATTCCGGCGACGCTTTACGGTATTTTGAATCATTGTTCGACAGACCGACTGCCAGAGCGACAAGTGCCAATCCGCTGGCATCGCGATAAACTGAATCGCCGTCAATTGCGTAATTCTCTGACGTTTTGAGGTCTTCCAGATTTTCGCCGATACGTATTATATATTCGTCTATTTGATCAATGAGATCGTCGATAGGAATTGTCGGCGGATTGGCAATAGAATTAGCGTTGACATTGCTTCCGTTTTTTTTCAACGGAGACAAGATTACGGCTTCGGTTTCATTTTCGATTTTCATTGTTGTTTTTAGAAACGATTCGGCGTTTCCGGTCGAGTTTATTAAGTCGGCGGAGTTATCGGTTTTTTTATTTTTGTTATCGATAATATTTGTCGGTTTTTCAGCCGGAGTTTTAATTGGCGGAGTAGTTGTTGTAGGATCGACTGTAGAGTTGTTTGTAGAGTCAATCGAATTGGTCGCGGAGGTAGAGTCGGACGATTTCGTTGTAGAGTCGGGCGAGTTTATTGAATTAGTTGATTTTGTTGATTCGTCGTTAGTGAAAATTCCTGCGTCGATTAGCGGGTACATCGGTTCGACGTAACCTTGATTTGTAGTTCCTCCGACATTTTGGTTTGTATCGTCTGGCGATGGCGGCATTTTCCCTCCGGTGCAACCGACGACGCTAATCCAAAATATCGCAAACAAAATCGCCAATAATTTGTTTGTACGCGATAAGGAAATGGAAAACAGATTTTTTGTAACGAATATTTTCATTTTTTGATCTCAAAATTTTTTTGTAATTTTTGGTAATTGATTTTTTAACCGTTCTTATCAAGAACAGTTTTTAATTTTATGGGGTTCGATATTTTATCTTTCAAATTTCAAAGATCAATCCCAGATCGCAATATACTTTGAGCGGCAACAAATGTTTGGTTTTTTTCTGTAGAAAATAATGACAGATTAAAAATTTGTAATATATCAGCGGAATTTTTTAAACGCGGATAATTAGGGGAATTTTTAAACGCGGATAATACGGATTCAACGGATATTCGCGGAGAATGGCAATGACGATTTTAATGTCAATAAAAT
>JAITAZ010000379.1 GCA_031283825.1 Planctomycetaceae bacterium
GACGCAATGCCTTGCGTCTCATTGTTCGATCCAAAGCTCACCGATAGAGACGCAAAGCATTGCGTCTCTACATTGGGTTTAGCAATTCAAATCCGAATTTTAAAACCGTGAACGGTTACTTTTTTTGATTGCTTATCAACCAATTCATTTATTCTTCTAGTATAATTCTGAATCCTGTATCTTTTCGGCGTTCGGTTGGGGAGAATAATTTTCTTGAGGCGGAGGTGCAATCTTTGGCGTTGCAGTTCCACGCGCCACCACGCGCAACCCGCGATAATTCCGGCTTTTTCAACGCCGCAAAAAGTATCACAATAATAAACAAAACTAAGCTCATTCCTATAACGCCAATAAAAGCTTCCTTTTTTTGAAAACTCATTAATACCGCCATAAGAAAAAATATAATTAAACAACCAAATGAACAACCCAAACACGTTTCACAAATTCTTCTCAAAATGCCGTTTTTAGAATCCGATTTATCAGCGCACCATTCCCAGACATTTCCATGCATGTCGTAAATTCCCCAATCATTCGGCGGATACGAACCGGTTTCTGTTGTTCTTATTGCCGTGTTGCCGGTTAAAACTTTTGCTAACGAATTATCAAGATAACACGCTTTATTGCCGTCTAATTTTTCTCCGCAATTATATTTTGTTACCGTTCCAGCTCTACACGCATATTCCCATTGTGCCTCCGTCGGTAATGCAAACTTGCCTTTTAATATTTTCGGTTCAATAATCTCTTTTTTCTTCGCATTCAACTTCTTGATAAACTCATTGCAATCATCCCAACTCGTCATCTCAACTGGAGACTGCTTTCCTCTAAAACAACTCGGCGCCGTCTCCATTATCTCCATCCATAACTCTTGCGTAACTTGCGTCTCGCTTATCCAAAATCCTTTATTCACCACCAAACGATAACCGTCAAATATGTCTTTTTGCCTTTCCGAATTCGGAATTTTCATCCAATATTTCCCACTCGGACACCATCGAAAAGCTACGTCAATATTGCCAATCTTTATTATCGCCCGCTCGCCCGCCTTGAACGGAAAACCATCGTCATTAATTATCGATACCGTCTCATTACCGTCCGAATTCACAACCACATTCGCATTACCAGAAAATAACGCCCCAAAAGATAAATTCATGTCAACGTCAGAATTGTCCCCTTTGTTTTTTTTCTTATTAGACCTTATCGACAACAAACGATAATTTTTATTTTCATCTTCATCGTCGTCATTATTGTTATCGCTGACAACTTCTACCTCGCGCGATTTAGACCTCGACTTTTTTTGCGTCGACTCTTTCAACGCCTTCACAAATTCAATACAATTTTCGTAACGTTTTTTCCTCTCTTTCGCCAAGACCTTTACTAACGCCTCGTTGACTTCGTTGTTTATCTCCGCGATTTTCGGTACAGGATTTTGCAACACTTGAAATCCTAACAGCATTTCGTTGTCTGCGATAAACGGAACTCGTCCGCTCAAAAATTCATACGCAACAACGCCGAGCGCATACTGATCCGTTTGAGCGTCTTGTAATTCGCCTTGCCATTGTTCGGGCGCTTTGTAGATCAACGTTCCTGACTTGCTCGTTACGGCTTGGCTGATTTTTGTCATGCTAGTATGAATTTGTGCGGCTAATCCGAAATCAATAATAAACGGCACGCCGAACTCGTCGATTAGAATGTTGTCGGGTTTGATGTCGCGATGAATCACTTTGTTTCGATGAGCGTAGTCCAACGCATTGGCAATCGGAAACAAAAATTTAACGGCGTCGTCGATTGTGATTTTTCCGTTTTGTTTCAACAAATTCAGCCGAATTTTATTAAGCGTTTGACCGTTTATATATTTCATCACCAGATAAAATCCGTGTCTTTCGTCAATCTTTAGCGCGTAAAGCGGACAGATATTAGTGTGATGCAAGATATGAGTTTGTTGAAAGATATCTTTAACTCGCTGCATTTCTTCGTCGGAGTGTTGAACTTCCGGCGGAACGATTTTAATGCAAACTTGACGCAAGATTTGTTCTTCGCCGTTTTGAACGAACATTTCATCAGCGAGCCAAACTTGTCCCATTCCGCCTTGACCTAGAAGTTTACGCAAAACATAACAGTCTCCGAATTTTTCGTTCGGATTTAGTGTCGATGCGATATTACCGGCAATTGTTTTTTGCGTGTACGGCATGATATTTTAATTCACCTGTTTTAATGATTGGCGTATTGCGGCGAGACCGTTTTCAATTTGTTTATCGACATTGCTGTCTTCGGAGGCGACTTTATCATCGAGAATTTTAGCGATTGATTCAGGCGATAAACCGCCTTCGGGGACAGTTGCGTCTTCTTCGTAGCTGGATATTTGGTCGAGAACCATATCCATTTGCATTTCGATATTAGCGTGTTTATTTATAGCTTCTTCGAAACTGTGCATGATTTGAGTTGCGTTAAATTCTTTACAAGCGTCTCCGATGCTTTTTGACATTTCTTTCATGCCGACAGCGAACTCTTTCATCATTTGAGCTTGATCGCGAGCTTGCAGCATTGTTTCGAATTTCAACAATTGAGATTCAACTGCTCGACGGATATTTATTGTGCGGGCAATCATGCCGCAGAGTTGTTTATAATTAACGTCGTCGCCGTTTCGTTTTGCCCGCAATGCTTTTTCCATGTAGCCTTTTTCGTGTTTTTCGAGTTCTTTAATATTTCGGCGTTGTTTCGCAAGAGCCGTATGAATTTTAATATTTCGTTCTTGTTCTTTTTGTTCTTTTGATTTAAAAAAGCCCATTGTAATTATCGCATAAAAAAGGGTGATAAAATTCAGAATTTAGAAATTCAGAATTTTCTATTGTTAGATTCTACAACGCTTGCGTATTATACGATCTTAAATTTAAAGAGCAATCAGCAAGCAATAGGGAATCTCTAAAAATTTAAATTTTATTTTAAATCACAGAGAACACAGAGTTCACTGAGTGTGTTTTTTAAAATTAAATTAATGTAAATTGTAATCGTTCACGGGTTTTAAAATTCGGAATTATTTTTTGGGGGGGACACTGGGGACACACTAATTTAAAAACCATGATTAATGACTCAACTGAAAACAACAGCTTTTAAAAAAGAGAAATTTTTTTCTTTAAATTTTGTCCCCCGCCGAGCCATCAATCCCAGATTTCAAACAAGAACGTCCCCTGTGTCCCCAACGTCCCCAATGTCCCCTAAGTCCCCCCCAAAAATTATCTTTGGCTTTTTAAAACCATATTATTTTTTTCTTGTAAACGATTACAAAATTCCCCTATTATCCATGTTAAAAAATTCTACTGAATAATTACCTTTATTTTATTTCTGGTTTGAATCTTTGATATGCCCATGCGGCTAACGATAAGAAAACCGCTAACACAAATACCGCTCCAAAACGATAAATCTCATGGACTCCAGCCATGTCAACAAATAATACCTTTGTCAACGTTAC
>JAITAZ010000391.1 GCA_031283825.1 Planctomycetaceae bacterium
TTGGTTTGTTTATTGCCCCAACCTTGACAGATAATATAGAGCAACGACTGATCAATGTAATACGCTTGATAACCGTCAAAATCAATTGTTTCCGGTTGTTGGTCAAAAGTGTAACCGTCATGGATAAGCCACGTTTGCAAGATAACTTCTTCGCCTTTTGCGCCCGTCGTTTTGTCGTCAAAAACTGTAACCATTTTATTGAATAAATCTTGTTGCGATTGAGCGGGATCAAATTTTTCGATTTTATCCAATGTTGTTACGTCGGGAGTAACAAGCCGATAATGTTTAAATCCGCCGTCAAAATTTTCAGACAACGCCAAACCTTTTTCAGATTTTATCTTTTTCGTTGCGCGTTTAATTCGTTCTCTTGCAATTTCGTCAATTGTTTTGTAACCTGCTTTTCGTGCTTCGCTATTTTCGTTTGTTGGTTCGTCAATTTGAACCATGATAAATTTACGATTACCGCCGTCTTCTGCGTTGAGTTGCATCACCGCGTGAGCCGTCGTCGCCGAACCGGCAAAAAAATCTAAAATGAGAGAATTTTTATCAGAGGCAAGTTTTAGTAAATCCTTAATAAAGATTACAGGTTTAGGAAAATCAAAAAATTTTTTCCCATCAAATAAATTTGTTAATTCTGGTGTGGCATTAAAATTTGAATATTCTTTTGTAACATAATCAAGCGTTGTATATGGATTAGAAGGGATTATGATATTGTCTTCATTATCACGGAATTCATAAGATTTTGTATAAATTTTCCAAATATCTTTATTTTTCTTGAACACAATATAACCATTTGCAATTCCCCACTTTACTTTTTCTTTAGACCATCTAAATACCCATTTTTTATCATTAAAACCACTGCCAGCCCATATCTGAGTTCCATCGGGTGCTGTTATTGGATAATTTAAACTATCAGAATACTGAATACTACTTTTGTTAAGTTGCGTAATGTAATATCTACCTCTTTCTTCTAAATATTCATCTTCAAATGGATATAATTTTTTTCTTTCTTCTTCTGTTTTCTCTCTGCGATTAAAATCAGTGTTATTTACATTCTTCGTATAAAACAAGAGAGATTCGTGATAAACAGAAGCAGTTGTTGAATCTTGTTTTCCTGAATTTATTGTTCTTCTTATAAACTCTGTTATAAAATTTCCTTCACCAAAAATTTCATCCATTAACAATTTTAGATTTGCTTGTTCGTTGTCGTCGATAGAAACAAAAATAACGCCGTCGTCGGACAATAATTTTTGTGCGAGTTTTAATCGCGGATACATGAACGTCAGCCAAGCAGAATGAGAACTTTTTCCTTGAATTAATTTTAGGCGTTTAATTTCGTCGTCGTTGTATCCTAGTGCGGATTTTAATTTTTCGTCTTCAAATTCAAACGTGTCGTTATAGACAAATTCTTTTCCGGTGTTGTATGGCGGATCGATATAAATCATTTTGATTTTTCCGGCGTAGGCGTTTTGTAGATGTCTCAACGCTTCGATATTATCGCCGGTAATAAAAACGTTTTCGCTGTTTTTATTTTCGGGTTGAGAATTGTGTTCTATGTCGGGAACGATCATTGTTTCGGATTTGAGACCGGTTTGTAATCGTGCGTAATCTTTGCCGACAAAACCGAGTTTATAACCGTCGCGAGATTCAGCTACATTATTTTCTTGTAACTCTTCATCGAATTTACCGCGTTTAAAAATTCCGTTTGTGTCAAAGAATTGCGGAAAAGAATTTTTAAAAGTGTTGAGGAATTCGCTATTTGACTTAACGGAATTATTGTGATCGGTTATAGATTTTAATCCGCTACAGTTTATTTTATTAGATGACTGGGAATGTTGTTTGGTCATGTTCTGCCTTTCAAGTTACGAAAAGCAGACCGTCAAGAAACGCAGCGTAGAAAAAACGGGAACGCTACGTTGACCCAAGCGAATTCCGCATCCACACCACATGAACGACCGCGCAAAAGAAAACGGCAAAGTAAGCGCAAGCGCAAACCCCGAAACCCGCAAGCCTAGTTCATAACGCCCCCTTGCGGGTAACGCATGTATAACTAGGTTTTTATTTATAACTTCCGCCGACGAATCGGGTGGTGTTGGAAGTATTAGGTCAAAAAACTTGCGATCTGATTCAAATTATTTCTGCGGACATTTTACCGGCACAAACAAAAAAAACAACTAGACCCCAAAAAATTTTATAATCATCAAGACGACCGTAGGTAAACAACTCTTCGGCGAAATATCGCCTAACCGGTGAATTTTTTCCGAAAAGTATCTGCCTATTTTATTATTGTTTCAGCAAGATGAAATGATAGTTTTCCTATCAGGACGGAAGAAAAGGGAATCAATCATCGGTGAAAGGTTCTCAAAATAGACAGTTATTCGTAACAGTCTTTTTTTAATCCGCAGATTACGCAGATTTTCACAGAATTTGTAAAAAAGTTTATTGACTATAATTTCCGTACATTTAGTTTGTTTTCTTTTTGTTACGTTTTATCATTTTATCTGTTTCGTAATTTTCCAAAAATAATCTGCGAAAATTTGTGTCAATCTGCGGACGAAAAAGAGATAGTTACATTCAAGCGGTTTGGAATCAAGTCAGAGCAGGATTGGCTGGTTCTGTTTTTGGCAGATCTATTTGATCATTTTGAAATTCGATATTATTTGGTACGAAAATATCGGTGTAGTACGAATATAATACCGGAACAAAATACAAAACAAGAATAAGTGCAAATGCCACTCCGCCCGCTAAACTTAACGCCATCGGAAT
>JAITAZ010000408.1 GCA_031283825.1 Planctomycetaceae bacterium
TCCGCGTTTAAAATTCCCCGTATTATCCGTGTTTGTTTTTTAATAAGGTAAAAATAAGGTTCGTCTTTCATCGCCTTGATAATAATTAAAAAAACAAATATTCCACTGATATATTACGAAATTTTTTTATCGAAAAAAATAAAACGTGAATAGTTACAAATATTCATCGTAACCGTTCACGGTTTTAAAAATTGTCAAAATTTGTTTTGGGAAATTCCCTTTTGTACTTTTGCGGAGTGTACAAAAAAATATTTTTTAACGCAAGATCAAATTTTATTTTTTTATCTATTCCGTTTTCGGGCGGAGGCTTGGGATTCTTTCTTTTTGATTTCTTCGGTTCTGCCCGTGATTTTATAAGCATAAGCTAGAATTTTCGCTAACGTGGCGTAATCCTCTTCATGCTCAAAATAAATAGGCTTTCCGACCTCAATTGTATCATTCAACAATCTTGCAAGAACTTTATTCTCGACAATTGGTATTCTGTGTTCCAACGCGGTGCGTCTTATAATTTGCGCTAAATAATCTACGCCCTTTGCAACAACAAAAGGCACGTCCATTTTTATAGGGTCGTATTTTATAGCAATGGCAATATGCGTAGGATTCGAAACGACGACGTCAGCGTCAGACGTAGCTTGAATTGAACGTTGTTTCATCGCCATCTCGCGTTGAATTTGACGTCTTTTTGCAACAAGCGCAGGATCGCCGATCATCTGTTTTATTTCTTCTCGCATCTCTTGATCGGTCATTTTTATGTCTTGTTCGTGTTTCCACTTTTGATACATATAGTCGATTATCGCAAGAATAACAAGCACAATCGCAACTTTCAAAGCAATTAACAAAAGCGTCCAAAGCATGTACGACGAAAATTGTTTATCTTCGTTCCAAGTCAAGTTGATTATTGTATTTATTTCACCGTAAACTGCGTAAAACGCAACAACGGCACAAATAAGAATCTTACCAATTCCAAGCAATAATCGAATTACGCTTTGCATAGAAAAAATTCGTCCAAACCCTTTTATTGGGTCGAGCCGCGTTATATCGAAACCAAGTTTATTGGGCAACCAGAGAAATCCTACTTGTATAAAATTAGCAATTATCGCAATAAGTAAAAGCGAAATAAAAAATACGCCCATCGGTTTCATAAAATCGATAACCGTTTTAATCCAAACAGACATCGTTGTATTGAATAATCCGTAATCGTTGTTCTCATGCAATAATAATATCTGCTGACTAAGCATCGATTGAGAATATTTCTGAAACGTTTCAGCGATTTTCTCTCCGAAAACCATGAGCATAATTATAGCGCAGAGCAAAACCAACGCAGCTGCAAGGTCTTGACTTTTGGGAACTTGACCTTCTTTCGTTGCTTCCTCCCGACGATGCGGCGTTGGATCGTGTTTTTTATCTCCGTTAGATTCGGACATTATTTATTTGTAAATATTCAGTAGGCGTTTATTGAGCAGGTAGGCGGTCGCCTGATCTGGGGCAACAAGTGCGTAATATGAGTTATTTATTTTCTTTTAAAGAATTTATTAACGATACAAACGAATACTAGCGAATTCTACAAAATCACGCAAGATAGATTTTTTACGAATTATTCCTATTCAGAAATTATTACAAGAAATTATGTAGAAATTTTGTAACTATTATTTTATTATTTTTTGTTACAATAAATATCCTTGTTCTTCCATTAGGTTGCAGAAGTTTCCGTATAAATCGGAATAAGATGAAACTAGATCAGGATTAGGGAAAAAGACGGCTTCCGGCGAAATCATTTTTTCCGACGCTGTTTCAAGCGACTTGTAATATCCGCCCATCGCCGCAATCATCGCCGCGCCGAATGCTGGTCCTCCGCGTCCTACAACTCGTCTGTTTACTCGTCCCGTAACATCCGCCCGACATTGCATCCACATATCGCTTCCGCTCCACTCGCCCGTCGAATAAATGTCTCCCGTCGATATAATATTTGTAATCGTACTCTGTCCCTCCGGCGGCGAACTCGACATCAAATCTAACTTCTGATAACAATACCGCTCAAACATCGCCGTCCCTTGCAAACACGACGCAAATTGCACCAACTTGTTATCCGTTGCCGGAGAAATAAATCCCTCCGCGCTATTCGTATTAAACGGAAACAATTCGCCTTTCGTAACATTCGGATACGCAATATACGTCGTCGGCAGAAGTGCTTTCGCTTGCAACTCAAGCTCGCTAAAAGAACCTTGTCCGAACCAAACGTTAATCCATTCCGCGCCGGTTTTGCTTTCAACAGAAAAAAACCACTTGTTGTTTGGCAACTTGTAAACCAACATTTGCTCTATCGGGTCTCGCATCATTTGTGCAGAAATACCGCTTATCGACATTCCTTTCTGCAAAACAGAGCTGAAATCTCCCGCCTGTCTCGCGCCTGACGCCAAAAACGACGCCGTCTGCGAAGTCGTTCCCATCACGACCGCCATCCCTGTCGGCAATCCCGTTGCCGCCGATGCCTTCTGGGACACAACTCCAACTTTCTCGCCAAGAGAAACAAGATGCGGCAATTTATCGCGAACTCCAAGATGCATGTCGTAATCAAGCCAGTCGGGCCAATTTTCTTCGCTTAAATCGCAACCTGTTTTCATCGCAAGAGAATATTCAGTAACGTCCGCCTTGCCCTTGAGTTTGCCAAGAATATAATCCGCCTGATGCAAGAAACATACGTTTTCATAAAGTTCTGGTATATTCTCTTTAATCCAAGCGATTTTTGCCAACGGACTGTCTGGTTTGAATTGAAAACCCATTCGGTTGCAATGTTCTTGTCCGTGATAATTCAGACTTTTCACTTGATCTGTTGCGCGTGCGTCTTCGGATAGAATCGCCGGAATAACAGGATTTCCGACACGGTCAACAATCACGAGCGAACCCGGATTACAGCAAACAGAAATCGCCTTTAACTGCGACGCACTGCTAACTTTACCTTTAAGCTGATTAACCAAATTGCCAATTGCAATTCGTGTAGATTCCCACCATATTTCGGGGTTAATTTCGATATGTTTCCGCGACGTTATCGGATTATGCGGAACAAAAGGCGAAAACGATTCAACGATTATCTCGCCCGTTTCAGAAACTGCGGAAACGTTAACACGAGACGAATCAAGATGAACGCCGATAAATATAGCGGGATGCGATGTTGCTTGCATTGAATTTTAATCCTAATTTTTTAAACTGTTCACGCTTGAATTTTCAGTTAAAGCCGCCGACTTACTTTCGGAATACCGGCTTTTTAATAAATAGCTCTTATGTCGCCGAAATTCATAGCGATAGTTGATTATGATTTAGATTTCGATATTTCGGATGCAATTGGAATATAAAGGAATATAAATTTTACGTTTTGTAATATAAATATTCGTAACAATTCAGTCGCAGCTTTTTCTAAGGGACTTTAAGGACAGAATGGATATTAGGGACGTCGTTGTTTGAAATCGGAAATTAAAGACTCAAAAGAATTCGCTCTTGAGTCTTTTAAATCAGATTTAAACCAAAGCGTACCATTAGTTCCTAATGTCATTTCTGTCCTTAAAGTCCTTTAAAAAAGTACTACGGCTGATTATGATTATATTATTACGTTTTTTACATTGCGGCTAATCTTGGATTTTGTGCGATTTTTATCATCATTAGGTTTCGGCGTATAGCTCTTAGTTTTGCGCGTCTTTTAATTTCGCTTGGTTTTTCGAAGTATTCTCTTCTTCTCATTTCTTTTTTTAGACCGCTTCGTTCTACTAATTTTCTGAATCGACGTACTGCGTCTTGAACAGTTTCTTTATCTCTGATTGTGAGTTTTACCACTAAAATCTCCTTTCGATTTTGGTTTTCATAATTATTTACGCGTTTGCGTTTCTACATTTTTGGACTTTTAATAACTTCTATAAAACACGATTTTACTAGAAGTTTCCGCAACTGAATCTGATTCATTCGCGAACTCCGACACCAGTCGAATGCGGATAAATATAAACCAGAATGCAATTTGTTCAAGAGGGAGTCCTCCGCCAAAGCAAAATTCAATCAGTTTCTAAAACAATCGCAAATAAAGAATCGTCATTGTAAGAGACCTTACGTAAAAATAAACTAAAATTTACGCAAAATTTTTTGGAGGAAATTACGAAATATACGAAATCATAAAAAATTAAATTTGCGCAATTATTCAGTCGCAGTTTTTTTAAGGAACAGAAGGGACAGAAGGGACGTTAGGAACAGAAAGGACATTTTGGTTTAAATCTAATTGAAAAGACTCAATAGCGATGTCTTTTGAGTCTTTAATTTTCGATTTCAAATAACGACGTTCCTCTTGGGAACTTCTAAAAACTAATTTTAGAAGGAACGCGGGCGTCCCGCCTGCATGACAAACGCCTAAATATGCGGTCGAGACGACCGCGTTCCTAATAAAAATAAATTTCACATGAAGTTTTTAGAAGTTCCCTCTTGTCCTTTTTAAAAACAGCGGCTTCAATCGGCTCTGGATTGTTATTTACTT